>NZ_JAXIXE010000034.1:0-17828 GCF_036305205.1 Megasphaera massiliensis | reverse complement strand
GTGGTCTAAGACATCGCCCTTTCACGGCGAGAACATGGGTTCAAATCCCGTAGGGGTCACCACATGGGCGATTAGCTCAGCTGGGAGAGCGCCTGCCTTACAAGCAGGATGTCAGCAGTTCGATCCTGTTATCGCCCACCATGAAAAAAGCTGCACAACTTTGGTTGTGCAGCTTTTTTTTGTACTAGGAAATCGTTGGAAAATGCCTTCTGTGTATGAAAAAATCACTATCGTTGCAGAATTAGTATAATATATTTCTTCTGCTCATTTTATATATGAGTAATAATAGGTTTGATTCCCCGTCAATTTGTATTATAATGAAGGATAGTGATAGGAATATTTTCCTTATCATAAGGCCATATTTCTCAACAAATTTCTAAGAACTTACAAGGAGTGGTATCCAAATGAGATTTACAGAAGATTTAAAAGCCCGTGTTTCCAAGGCCCAAAAGAAAATTGTCCTTCCGGAAACGAACAGCCGCCGTGTCCTGAAAGCTGCTGAACGCGTTTTGGCTGATGGTTTTGCTAAAATCGTTCTCGTAGGTAAACTGGAACAGATCAAAAAAGATGCTGCTAAATTCCAAATCGATCTCACTGGTGTTGAAGTCATCAATCCGGAAACGTACTATCGGATGGATGAACTTTGCGAATACTTTGCAAAACGCCGCGAAAAGAAAGGCATGACGATTGAAAAAGCTCGCGACATCATGACGCACAACAACACTTTCTTTGCGGCTGGTCTCGTCGCTCTCGGCGAAGCTGACGGCTGCGTATCCGGTGCTGCTACGACGTCGGCAGAAGTTATCCGTGCCGGCCTTCAGGTCATCGGCCCCCGCCCTGGCAACAAGACCGTATCCTCGGCTTTCGTTCTCTTGACGAACACTCCTCAGTACGGCGACAATGGTATCCTCGTCCTCGGTGACTGCGGCGTTATCCCCAATCCGTCGGCAGATCAGCTGGCTGATATCGCCTGCATTTGTGTCGAACGTGCTCGTCGTACCGTTCAGATCCTCAATCCGAAGGTTGCCTTCCTTTCGTACTCCACGATGGGTTCCGGCGCCGGTGAATCCGTTGAAAACGTCCGCAAAGCTGTTGAAATCTTGAAAGAACGCAACGTCGATTTTGCTTTTGACGGCGAAATGCAGGCTGACGCTGCCCTCGTTCCGGAAGTCGGCGAACACAAGGCTCCCGGCTCGACCGTTGCCGGCCATGCCAACGTCCTCATCTTCCCGAACCTCGATGCTGCTAATATCGGTTACAAGATGGTTCAGCGCTTTGCCAATGCAACGGCTCTCGGACCTTTGGTTCAGGGCCTCGACAAACCTATCCTTGACTTGTCCCGTGGCTGCTCGTCTGAAGACGTAGCTGACGTCGTCGCTGTATGCTGCTCCGATGCGATTACGGCTGACTTCTACAAAAAAGAACGAGCTGAACATGAACATGAACAGCAGTAAGCTTAGTGCGTGACGAAAAAGCCGCTCCTTCGGGAACGGCTTTTTTTTCTTGCCTCCTCGAATCGGCGGCCGGTTGACTTTGTCGGTGCACCATGCTATGCTGAATGAGGAGCTGCTTGCGTGGCTGCAAAAGGCGTTGTCCCAAGGAGACAACGCCTTTTTTGTTCGATGTAAAGGTGTTTTTATAAGGAAGTGGCGTATATGAAAGCAGTAAAAACCTATGATGTCATCATTATCGGTGCCGGACCGGCCGGGATTTTTACGGCCTTGGAGCTGGCAGATAAGGGACTCGATATCCTCATGGTCGAAAAAGGCCAGGATATTCGGGAACGGATTGCGACCAGTCTCAATGGCGATGCTAAACCGCAGGATCGGGTGCGCAATGTCGTCTGCGGCTGGGGCGGTGCCGGTGCCTTCAGCGACGGGAAACTGACACTGACTACCGAATACGGCGGCAACCTCGATGACTATATGCCAAAAGCCGATTTAATGGATAAAATCCGTTATGTCGACGAAGTGTACTGCCGTTTTGGCGGTGCCGACCGCAAGGTGTACGGCGATGAAAATAAAGATCGCATTCGCGAGATAAAGCGAAAGGCCGCTGCAGCTGATCTCAGCTTCATTCCGGCTCGTATCCGCCACTTAGGGACCGACGTCAACGGCCAGATTTTGACCCATATGCGCGATTTCCTCGAAGGTAAGGTTGATATCATGGCCGATACGGCTGTGGATCACTTGGTAGAAGAAGAGGGTCAGATCAAAGGCGTCTTGATCGACGATCAGTTTTACGCCTGCCGCTATCTGGTCAGTGCGCCCGGACGGGAAGGGTCGGAATGGTTCGTCCACGAAGTGGAAAAAATGGGCCTTCGCCTGACCTCCAATGCCGTCGATATCGGCGTCCGCGTCGAAATGCCGGCAGAAGTGCTGGAAACGATTACGGACGTCGTCTATGAATCGAAACTTATTTATTTCAGTAAGTCTTTCGACGATCGCATCCGGACTTTCTGCATGAACCCCTACGGCTTCGTCGTCGAAGAAAATAACGACGGCTTACTGACCGTCAACGGCCACAGTTATGCCCATAAGAAGAGCGAGAACACGAACTTCGCCATCTTGGTATCGAAGAAGTTTACCGAGCCCTTTCACGAACCGATTAAGTACGGGAAGTATATCGCCAATTTGGCCAATATCTTAGGCGGCGGCGTCATCGTACAACGCCTCGGTGATTTCCTCGACGGCCGTCGGTCGACGCCGGAACGGATTCAGCGCGGTCTCGTTCGCCCGACGATGCCCAAGGCGACGCCCGGCGATTTGTCGTTGGTCCTGCCCTACCGCCATATGCAGGATATTAAAGAGATGCTTGAAGCCCTCGATGCCATCGCGCCGGGTGCCAATTCGAGACATACGCTCTTGTATGGCGTAGAAGCCAAATTCTATTCGAACCGACTGGAATTGAGCTCGGTCTTAGAAACCAAAATTCCGAACTTCTTTGCCATCGGTGACGGCGCCGGCATTACCCGCGGACTCGTTCAGGCGTCAGCTGCCGGCGTTACCGTCGGCCAGGAAATCCTGCGCCGTGAAGCAAAATAAGGATCAGGCCTCTTTAAAGCGATAGCCGGCGCCCCAGACCGTTTCGATGTAAATGGGCTTTGCCGGATCGGGTTCTATCTTTTCTCGGATGCGGTTGATGTGGACCATGACCGTTGCCGTATCGCCTTCGGCGTCGAGGTCCCAGACTCGTTCAAAGAGGCGGTCGCGGCTGAATACCAGGCCGGGATGTTTAGCCAAAAAGACCAGGAGTTCAAACTCTCGGTTGGTCAGGCTGATTTCCCGGCCTTTTACGTATACGCGATGCTTGTCGACGTAGATTTCCAGGTCGCCGCTGCGGAGGACTTCCCCACTGCCGCTTTCCGGACGGGCCTTTCCGGTCAGCCGTTCATAGCGCTGGATGTGAGCTTTTACGCGAGCGACGAGTTCCGTCGGACTGAAGGGTTTGATGATATAATCGTCGGCACCGAGGCCGAGACCGCGTATCTTGTCCATGTCCTCCCGCTTGGCGGACACCATGAGAATGGGGACTTCCTTGGCTTCGCGGATGCGGCGGCAGATGTGGAAGCCGTCCGTACCGGGGAGCATGATATCCAAGAGGATGAGGTCGAAATCGTCGGTTAAGGCCCGCTCCATGCCCTTCGTTCCGTCTGTTTCGATGACGCTTGCAATTCCGTCAGCTTCGAGAAAGTCTCGTTCGAGTTCAGCGATTTCCATATTGTCTTCAATGATTAGAATCGATTTCATGATTATCCTCCTCTGCTGCCGGCAAGGTGATGACGACGGTCAATCCTCCGCCCGGCGTTTCGGCAGCGTATATCCTTCCTTTTAAGGTAGCAATGATTTGTTTGACGATGGCAAGGCCCAGGCCGCTGCCTTTTTTGACGTCTGTGCGGGCTTCATCGGTTCGGTAAAAACTGTCGAACAGTTTGGTAAGGTAGACTTTGGGGACGCCCGGGCCGTGGTCGGCAAAGGATAGGATAACGTGGCCCGGAGTCGCCTCCAGCTTGATATCCATGGCGACCGTATCGGTGTCTTTGTACTTTAAGGCGTTTTCTAAGAGGTTATCGATGACCCGTTGGAACTGCATTCGGTCAATACGGACTTGTGCTGCTTCCGTGGGGGCCTCGTAATTCAGGATGAGGCCCAGCTCAGAGAAGAGAGCGGCGTTTTCGGCAGTGAAGTCAGCAAAATAATCTCGGAGGGACACCGTCTCAAAGGTGAAATCGACCTGACCTAAGTCGAGTTTTGAAAAGAGAAACAGGCGGTCGACGAGTTTTTCTAAGGAGCAGGCATTTTGGTAAATGAGCTCTATATAGTGATGGCGCTTTTCTGCCGTTTTGGCAATGCCGACTAAGATGCCGCTGGCATAGCCTTTTAAGAGAGTCAGTGGTGTCGACAGGTCGTGAGAGATGCCGGCAATGAGTTCTTTTCGGTTCTGTTCGTATTTTTCCTGTGCCGTTCGGGCTGCCTTAAGCTGGCGGCGCATGCGGTCGAAGGCGGAACAGGTCTGGCCCAGTTCGTCACGGGACGAGACGGTCAGTTTATAATCGAGGTTTCCCTTTTCAATTTCGGAGGCCGCCGTGCGAAGGGCGGCCAAGGGCCCTAAAATTTGGCGCGACAAGAGGCGGGACAGGATGAGGCCGCAGCCGATGATGATGACACTGGCTGTCCCGACGATGAAGATGAGGAGTGTCTGGATGACGTTTTTGGCCATGCCTTCGCGGATGCCGGTTTTGGCGATGAAGGGCGTATTTCCGGCGGCGATGATCGTCGTCCCGCTGTGGGGCGACGAATATCGGAAGAAGAAGCCGTCTCCGTCCCAGGTCATGACCGTCTTTTGACCGTGGGCCTTTTGCAGGACCCGGTCGGCTAATCCGTAGAAGTCGACGCCCGGTGTGACGTAGGCGACCTGGTCGTGGCGGATGATGGCCGTGGCAATCCCCAGGCTTTCCAGGACCTGGCAGTCTTCGCGAAGGTCATTCAGTTTCAGCGGCCCCGGCCGTTCGGCTTTGACCCGGAGGGAACTGACCGTATATTGGATGGAAAGGGCCGGCCCCTTTTCCGGCCATAAGGTCATCAGGTCGTTGTGAGGAGACGAGAAGCGAAGGCCCGAGACCAAGAGGAAGCCGAGGACGGTCAAAATGAAGATGGGGACAAAGACCATGGTGAAGTTGGCGATGAGCAGGCGGTGGCGTAAGGAAATATCGCGTAAATGGAGCATAGGGCAGCATCCTTTCTGTATGATATTTCTATTATAGCTGTTTTCGAGGGCAGAAAAAAGGACCGGCCGATGGAGCCCCTGTTTTGTTTCCATAAACCAGCGCGAACGTCTGGCTCATGGGAGCAATCCAAGATACTTCATCGGTCAGTCCTTTTTGTCAGTCATCGATTTGAGTATGGATGACCGACCCGGTTACGGCGTCGATGAGGATGTCGTAGTGAACGCTGCCGGAGACGGCACGGACCTTATACATGGGGTGGAAGCCGGGCTGCATCGGTTGGCCGGGCTGCTGACCTTGCTGTGCCGCCGGCTGCTGTCCGGTTGTTTGCTGTCCCTGTGGTACTGCCTGCCCCTGCTGTGGGTCTTGCTGCGCGGCTGCTTGAGGCGTCGTCAGTTCCTGAGGCGGTTGGAGGGCCGGGGCCCCGCCTTGATGATCCTGGGGACCCATTTGAGGGCTGCCCTGTCCCGGTCTCATTCTTTCATCCATATTCGGACGGCCTTTTTCGTTGCGGTCAGGGCCTTCTCCCGGTCCTCTTTCGCCGCGGCGATCTTGCCGATGTTCTTCGCGTCCGTCTCTATGCTTCATGCTGTCCATGTCAAAGAGGGCGACTTCTTTAAAGTCCAGCTGACTTTCGTCTTTGCCTATGGCCTTGGCAGCTGCGGCACGGGCCTGTTCTTCATTGATGAGACTGACGCCTTTTTGCTTTGCCTGGGCCTGGGTCAAATCGGCCATGGCGGCGACTTGCTCTTCATGGCGGGCCATATGGCGCTGGTGGAGATAGTAGCGGCCGCCGGCACCGGCGATGACGGCGACGACGATAAAAGCGGCTGCGATTTTTGCATTGCGGGCGGTGAACATCTTATTTTTGATGGAAATGAGTGTATCTTGCCATTTTTCTTGGGTCATGATGAATTCCTCCTGTCTGTCCTTGCTTCTTTTTGAGTACAAACACAGTATAGCCGGTAAATCTAAAATCGAGCTAAACCGGAGCGTAAGAATTGCAAAAATAAGAGAAGGCATAAAACTATCGGTGAAATTATAGTATAATATAAACAAAGAGAGAAAAGTCTGTATTGTTATTCATAAGGAGGGACTTCCATGGAAGATAAACTGAAATTAACCCAACTGGCATCCTGTGCCGGTTGAGGCGCTAAACTGGGGCCAGGGACACTGGCTCAATTGTTGGAAGGGCTTCCAACACATACTGATGACCGCCTCCTCGCCGGCTATGATAAGAGCGACGACGCGTCGGTCTACCAAGTTACGGACGACTTGGCCATTGTCCAGACTGTCGACTTCTTTCCGCCTATCGTCGACGATCCTTATTTATTCGGTCAAATTGCAGCGGCCAATGCCCTGAGCGACGTCTACGCCATGGGGGCGGAGGCAAAGCTTGCCATGAACGTCATGTGCGTCAACCTGAAGATGGGCCAAGAAGCCATTCGCCTCATCTTAGAAGGCGGCTACAGCAAGGCCTATGAAAGTGGCGTCATCATCACCGGCGGTCATACGATTGAAGATAAGGAACCGAAATACGGCTTGTCGGTCACGGGCTTTGTGCATCCGCAAAAATTACTGCGCAATTCATCGGCTCGTCCCGGCGATGTCCTCATCTTGACCAAGCCTTTGGGCGTCGGGATCTTGATGACGGCAGCCCAAGGGGATTTTGTAGCGCAGCCCCTTTTGCAGCAGCTATACGCCCAGATGGCGCAGCTCAATAAGACCGCTCGGGACGTGATGGTTCGCTACGACGTTCACAGCTGTACCGACGTTACCGGTTTTGGTCTCTTAGGGCATGCTTGTGAGATGGCTGATGGAAGTGAAACGACGATTCACTTTGATACTTCATCTATCCCCTTCCATAAAGAGGCTATTGATATGGCCGCTATGGGCTTTATCCCGGCCGGGGCGTACCGTAACCGTGATTTTGCGGCAGGCCGCGTTTCAGCCGACGGCATCGATAAAGGAATGATGGATGTTTTATATGATCCTCAGACGTCGGGCGGTCTTCTCATTGCCGTTTCTGAAAAAGATGCCGTGCTTTTGGAACGGTCCTTGAAGGACGTCCTTCCTTGTGCCGCTGTCATCGGCTATGTGACTGCGCGGGAAGGAGAATCCATTGTGATTGAATAAAACTTGCAAAACGGCTACCTTCGGCACTATAGATAGTGTATAATAGTGACGGTGAGTTTTTTTTACCGTACTCATGTCAATGATAAAGGAGAGATCAACTGTGATTGAACGCTATACGAAACCGGAAATGGGTCAAATTTGGACAGAATTCAATGAATGGGACACGCTGAAACAGGTGGAAATCCTGGCCAGTGAAGCCCAGGCTGAACTTGGGAATATCCCGAAAGAAGCGGCTAAAGAAATTCGCGAAAAAGCTGCCTTTTCTGTCGACCGCATCCATGAAATCGAAGCGGAAACACATCATGATATTGCTGCTTTCGTCTCCAACCTTTCCGAAAATATCGGCGAAGCCGGAAAGTACGTCCATTTGGGCCTGACGTCGACAGACGTCAAAGATACGGCTTTGGGTTCCATGCTGAAACAGGCTTCGGATATCCTCATCAAGGACCTCGAAGACTTCCACGCCGTATTGCGTCGCCGTGCCGTTGAATTTAAATATACGCCGTGCATCGGCCGTACTCATGGCATTCACGCCGAAGCGACGACTTTCGGCCTCAAGCTGTGCAACTGGATGGCTGAAATCGAACGCGATATCGACCGCATGAAACATGCCAAGGAAACGATTGCCGTCGGTAAAATTTCCGGTGCTGTCGGTACGTATGCTGACGTTGATCCCTTCGTTGAACAATACGTCTGCGAACACCTGGGCATTGCGGCATCGCCTATTTCGTCGCAGACCCTGCAGCGTGACCGCCACGCCGAATTCCTTACGACTTTGGCTGTCATCGCCAGCTCCATCGACAAAATGGCAACGGAAATCCGTCATCTCCAGCGTACGGAAGTTCGCGAAGCAGAAGAATACTTCAGTCCTAAACAGAAGGGCTCGTCCATCATGCCTCATAAGCGCAATCCTATTACTTGTGAACGCATGTGTGGCTTGGCTCGTGTCATCCGCGGCAATGCCCAGGCGGCTTTGGAAGACGTCGCTCTCTGGCATGAACGCGATATTTCCCATTCTTCCGTAGAACGGGTTATCCTGCCGGACAGCACCATTGCTCTTGACTATATGCTCCAGACCTTTACCCGGGTCATCGACAAGCTCCTCGTCTATCCCGATAAGATGATGGCCGACCTCAATTTGACGGGCGGACTCATTTA
The DNA here is from genome assembly GCF_036305205.1 of Megasphaera massiliensis. Lineage (NCBI taxonomy): Bacteria > Bacillati > Bacillota > Negativicutes > Veillonellales > Veillonellaceae > Megasphaera > Megasphaera massiliensis. The sequence continues at coordinate 9,310 of NZ_JAXIXE010000034.1, read as the reverse complement.
CAGCCCGATCATCCTCAATACCCTCGTCGAAAAAGGCGCCGTCCGCGAACAGGCGTACCGCTGGGTACAGCGCAATGCCATGAAGCGCTGGATCGACGGAGAAGACTTCTTGGAAAACTTGAAGAAAGATGAAGACGTTAAGCAGTATATGACCGAAGCAGAAATTGAAGGCTGCTTTGATGTCAAGAAAATGCTCAGCCACGTCGATACCATCTTTGCACGTTTCGGCATTTAAGTTGTAACCTTGTAAGGGCCTTACGACCTGCTTTGGCAGTCTCGTCGGGCCTTTTTCAATAGGGGCTGCTTGGAAAGGAGGGCGTCATGTATTATTTTGACAATGCGGCGACGACAGCCCAAAAGCCGGAAGCCGTATCGAAGGCCGTCTTTGAAGCCTTGACGGCCGGCGATATCGGCAATCCGTCCCGCGGTGCCCACGGCTATTCTTTAAAGGCCTATGACATCGTCTTGACGGCGAAACATCGCGTTCAGACACTGTTTAACGGTAAGGATTTGTACGACGTTGCCTTTACCCACAATTCTACGGTTGCCTTAAATATGGTGCTGAAAGGGCTGATCCGGCCCGGAGACGGCGTTATGACGACGGCTTGGGAGCATAATGCCGTTCTGCGCCCGTTATACCAGTTAGAGGCTTTAGGGGCGGAACTGACCGTCATTCCGGCTGTCAGTCCTACAGGAGGGCTGGCTTACGATGACATGGAAGGGCTGCTGACGCCGAAGACCAAATGGTTGGTCTGTAATCATGCCTCTAATGTGACGGGCAATGTCCTCGACTTGAACCGCATCAAGGCTTTTTGCAGGAATCACTGTTTGGGGCTCATTGTCGACGTATCTCAAACGGCAGGGGCTTATGACATCGATTTGTCTGACGGCATCGTAACGGCGGCCTGCTTTACCGGGCATAAATCGCTTTATGGACCGGGCGGAACGGGAGGAATCGTCATCCGCCGCGGCGTCGAAGTCCTGCCGTCTATTACCGGCGGCGACGGCGTTCATACTTTTGAGCGGGAGCAGCCTTCAGGAGTTCCTGCTGTTTTTGAAGCGGGGACAGCCAATGTCGCCGGCATTGCCGGCCTGAGTGCTGCTGTCGAACTTATCTTAAAAAAGGGGATTCCGGCTGTCAGGGCTCATCAAGAGGAATTGGCCCGAGCCTTTATTCCGGCTGTGAAGGCCATTCCCGGAATTTGCCTTTACGGGGATTTTTCCGGTCCCCGGGTAGGTGTCTACAGCCTGAATCTGGGCGATGCCGAGTCGGCTGTCGTCAGCGACATCCTGTGGGAGACCTATCATATGGCGACGCGGCCGGCCTATCATTGCGCACCCCTCATGCATGAGGCCTTGGGGACGGCCGTTCAGGGGACGGTTCGCTTTTCTTTTTCTCAGTTTACGACCGTTGAAGACGTCCTGGCAGCGGCAGCGGCTTTGGAAGTCATTGCCCGCTCGTAGGCGTTTTTGGCGATTGTGTAAATTTTTGGGGAAAACTTGACTCGATTGGTGTACTAATATATAATGAAATTAGTTACAAAAGGCAAATAGTCAAAAGAAGAAAGGTGGCGTCTATTATGGAATATAAATTTTCAATGGATAATTTTGAAAAAGAAGTTTTGAACAGCAGCGAACCTGTTTTGGTAGATTTCTTTGCAACCTGGTGCGGTGTTTGCGAAAAGGAAGGACCGATTATTACAGAACTCGCCGAAGAATATACCGGCAAGGTTAAAATCGGGAAACTCGACGTCGATGAAAATCCGGCCCTTGCTCAGGATTACGATGTCAGCACGATTCCCAACATGGTCTTTTTCAAAGACGGGAAAGTCGTCGACCGGACTATCGGTTCTGTTCCGGCCAATGTATTAAAGAACAAATTAGATTCCCTGCTGAAATAATCCGTTCCTTCTGCGGATATTCGAGGTGATTTTTTATGAAAAACTATTCCTACAAGACCAAGGGAACTTGTTCTCGTGAAATTTCCTTTGCCATCGAAGACGGGAAGCTCCATGACGTCCGTTTCGTCGGCGGTTGTCCCGGCAACACCTTGGCTCTCGGCAAGCTCCTTGAAGACGCCGATGCCAAGCGGGCCGTCGCTATCCTAAAAGGAAATCCCTGCGAGGATCGGGGCACGTCTTGTGCCGACCAGCTGGCACGCGCCGTTGAGCAGGCCTTGGCTCAGGAAGGGTAATGGCGGTTCAGGAATACGGTATCGTCTTAGTGCCGTCGACGCGAGAGGCTATTGAAGGTGAACGCCTTGCGAAGAAAGCAGGACTTTCGGTGCGCATCATTCCTACGCCGGGAAAAATCGATGCGTCCTGTGGTTTTTCTTTGAAATACGAGTTGAACGATGAAGCGGCCCTCACTGCCTTATTCGACAAGGAGGCGGTGGAATGGGCCGCTTTATATCATGCCTGCCGTCAAGGCCTTTCCGTTTCATATACTAAGATAAAAGAAGGTTGACAGGATGACCAGACATATCGTTATCGGCACAGCCGGTCATGTCGATCACGGCAAGACGACGCTTGTGCGGGCTTTGACGGGCATCGAGACCGACCGGACGGCTGAAGAGAAACGACGGGGCCTGACTATCGATTTAGGCTTTGCCTGGCTGGATCTGCCCGATGGGACGCGGTGCGGTATCGTCGATGTACCCGGTCATGAAAAATTTATAAAGAATATGGTCGCCGGCCTGCCGGGCCTCAACATGGTCCTGCTCGTCGTCGATGCCAAGGAAGGGGTCATGCCGCAGACGAGTGAACATCTCGGCATCTTGACCCTTTTTGGCGTTCGTAAATTTATCGTCGTCGTAACCAAGGCCGATACCGTTGCCCCAAAAGCCCTTGAGGAGTCCTTAACCCGCATGGACCAAGCTTTCATCGGTACGGCTGCGGAAGGGTCCCCGCTTGTCGTCACCGATGCTTTGAGCGGCCGCGGAATGCGTGAACTCGTCGATGCCATTTCCCGGATGGCCGAAACGATTCTGCCCCAAGAGGCTTCCGGTCATGGCCGTCTCCATGTGGACCGTTCTTTTTCGCTTAATGGAGTCGGAACTATCGTTACGGGTACCCTCCTGGACGGGGTCGTGGAAAAGGAGCAGTACCTATGGCTTTACCCCGGAGGGCGGCAGCTGCGCGTTCGCAACATTCAGGTGTATGAGGAAGACGTCCTCCGCGCGGAACCGTCACAGCGGACGGCACTTAACTTGGCCGGAATTTCCTGCGGCGACGTTCCTCGCGGCTCGGTCCTCTGTGCGGTACCGGACGTGACGGCGACGCGCATGATCGATGCCAAGGTGACCTGCCTTAGGGAGGCGCCGCCACTGGTACTCTGGCAGCGTGTGCGCCTCTTAGTCGGGACGCGGGAAGTCATGGCCCGTGTCGTCCCCTTAGGCGTCGAAGCCATCGAACCCGGTACGGAAGGTTTCTTGCAGCTGCGGTTGGAGCGAGATGAAATCTATGTCAAAAGCGGGGATCCTTTTATCCTTCGTTCGTTTTCGCCCATGCATACCGTAGGCGGAGGAAAAATCCTCGATGCCCGTCCGGAAAAACACCGTCGCTTTAAAGAGAATCTGATGACGGCCTTACGAGCTCGCGATGCGAATCTGAAAGAGGAAGTGATTGCTCAGTTTTTACAGTGCTGTCAGTCTCCGTTTTCGACGGTTGAGGCTATTTCTGCCGGAACCGACCTGCCTTCTGGGGAGGTTGAAAGGGCTCTCGAACATTTAAAACATCAAGGCCGGGTGAAGCCATTTCGCCTGGGCTGGATTCATGGCGAAGCCTTCAAGTCATGGCAGGCTCGGAGCCTTTCTGTACTCCATGAGTACCATAAACGGTGGCCCCTGCGCTTTGGCATGCCCCAACCTGAATGGCGGCAGCGGTTAGGCCTTGGTGAAAAAGAAGGTCGGGCACTGCTGCAGTTGCTCTTGGCGCGAAAAATCTGCCGACTGTCGCGAAATTTCGTTGCGGCTAAGGATTTTCGCCTCGCGTTTTCACCCCGTCAGCGCCAATGCCAGTCGGAGATTGAAAGGCGATTGGCTCGAAGCGGGTACCGCCCCGTTGCGATTGCCGACCTCCTTTCTTTGGGGCCGGACGTACGGGAAATCCTCAAGGCCTTACAGGGTAAGAGCCTCACCTTCCTTTCGCCGGAGTTTGTCTTATCGAAGGCCTGCCTTCGACGAGCCGCCGAGGTCGTTACTCAGTATTTCAAGGAGCATGAAGTTTTAAAGGTGGGGACGTTGCGAGACCTATTGCAGGTTAACCGCCGTCAGGCCCTCTTGATTTTAACTTATTTTGATGGTTTGGGTCTTACGGTGAAGGCCGGTGATGGCCGGGCTTTCGGGTCAAGGGCCGCTAATGATACAGCTAAAGGAGATGACGTTTATGAATGAAGCTATAAAACAGCTGCTTCGCCAGCTGCCTGATGTCGATACGCTCTTGCAGCGTCCGGCTTTTCAGCAGTTAGAAAAACCGCGTCATATTGTTCGCGATGCCATTCGCGCCGTTCTCGACGATAGGCGTAGAGCCATTCTCGAAGGACTCTGGAATGAACCTTTTTCTATGGAGCTTTTTGAACAAGCCGTGGCGGCCTTTATACAGGGCGCGGATAAGGGGCATTTGCGGCGAGTCATCAATGGGACCGGGACCGTCCTTCATACCAATTTAGGCCGGGCCGTTCTCAGTCCGGACATTGCCGGACAGATTGCGGAACTCGTCGGGCACTACACTAATTTAGAGTATGATTTAGCATTGGGAAAACGGGGCCTTCGTGATGATCATGTACGAGAACTCCTCTGTCAGCTTACCGGGGCCGAAGATGCCCTGGTCGTCAACAATAACGCTGCCGCGGTCCTGTTGGTACTGGCCAGCCTTATGCCCGGCAAAGAAGTCGTCGTTTCCCGAGGTGAATTGGTTGAAATCGGCGGCTCCTTCCGCATTCCCGATGTCATTGAACAGAGCGGCTGCACGATTCGTGAAGTCGGGACGACCAATAAGACCCATTTGGCTGATTATGAACGGGCTATTCGTGAAGACACGGGCGCTTTGATGAAAGTCCATACCAGCAATTACCGCATCATCGGCTTTACGGAAAGCGTAACGGCAGCTGATTTAGTCAGACTGGCTCACGCCCAAAATCTTCCCTGCATCAATGACCTTGGCAGCGGCCTCTTTATCGACTTGGAGTCATTGGGACTCCCTCATGAACCGACGGTCCGAGAAGTCATTGAAGCCGGCTGCGACGTCGTTACCTTTAGCGGTGATAAACTGTTAGGCGGGCCCCAGGCCGGCATCATCGTCGGCAAGGCTTCCTATATTGAACGGATGAGACGCCACCCGCTGCTTCGGGCCCTTCGCATCGATAAGATGACCTTAGCCGGTCTCGAAGGGACGCTTCGCATCTATCGGGACGGAGAGGCGGTTCAAAAGATTCCGACATTGGCGGCCCTGGTGCAGCCTTCTGACCTTTGCCATAAACGCGGGAAGTTGCTGGCAGCAGCTTTATCGGAGGCCGGTCTTCCCCTTGAAATATCGCTCGTTGAAGTCGACGATGCCGTCGGCGGCGGTGCCTTCCCCGGTGTCGTCCTTTCCGGCTGGGGCGTTGCTGTCCGGCCGACAAGCGGGACGGTAACGGCCTTAGAAGAAAGCCTTCGAAAAGGAGATATCCCTGTTTTGGCCCGCATCCGTCACGATGCCCTTATCCTTTCCGTACGGACCCTTGGCGATGAGGAATTTTCGGACATCGTAAGGGCGATGAAATCGGTTTTACAGTCTTGATGGCTGCATAAATGGATATAGAAAAGGAACGACCCCGTAAAAATCTTTTTTTGGGGTCGTTCCTTTTGCTAAATAAGGGGGAGGGAAAGAAATTGAATTATTACTTATTCTGCCGGTGAAGATTGTCCGATAATTTCCCGGCCTTCGACGAATTGAACCGTCGGATTTTCTTTTTTCTTTTCGATGAGGTCGACCATGAGATGCAGACAGTGCTGACCGATTTCGCCCATGGGTATATCGACACGAGATAAGGATGGGATGGCATAGTCATTGAGCTGAGCCATGTTGATACCGATGGTGAAGACTTCTACTTCCTCCGGAATCGCGATGCCTAAGGCATGGCAGGCATAGAGCATGCCGTGGGCCAGGACGTCCGATTCGCAGAACATCGCCCGGGGCATCCGTTTTTCTTCATAGAGTTTTTTCGTAGCGGCGACAGCACTGGCGGAAGCCGTGTCACAAAGGACGATGTTTTCTTCCGGAACCGGATGGCCGTTTTGGGCAAAGGTATCGAGGAAGCCCTGCATCCAGGTACGCATGATGGGGAAGGTTGTGTCGTGGGTTAAGACGCCGGCGTCAAAAATGCCCTTGTCGAGGAAATGACGGGCGACGTTGCAGCCGATCTGATAGTTGTCCATGGTGACGCTGCTGTATTTATCCGATTCCCTGTTGAACAGGACCACCGGGCAGGGAATATGGATGGAATTGAGATAATCCATGTCCTTGTTGGACATGTTAGCGATGATGATGCCGTTGAAAAATTCATTCTGCATGGCTTCGAGTTGTTTTTGGAGCTGGTCAACTTTATATGGGACAACGGTTAAATGAATTGTTTTATTTTGTTTCATGATTTCTTCTTGGATACCGAGGGTGATACGGGCCAAGTAGTTGATACGAAAGTCTGTTGCCCAGTAGAAAGCAATGGCGTAGCTGTCCTTTTGTGCAGACCGAAGCTTCTTTGCCGATTGGTTTGGAACGTAGTTTAAATCTTGTGCAATTTTGTATATTCGCTGTTGAGTTTCCTGAGAAATTTTTCGTTCCCGTCCTTTTCCGTTCAGGACGATGGATACGGTAGCAATAGAAACGCCGGCAGCTTTTGCAATATCTTTAATTGTGGACACGATGGCCACCTCCACTCTTATGCTTATTTTGACATAATTTAAACGTTTTTTCAAGGAAATATATGCTACAGAATGGACAAATATTCATTGGTGTCTGTGTCAGAATTTTTTTTAATACAATTTTTTGCATTAAATCAGCAGTCGTGGCCAATCTCTGCGAATCATGATACAATAAAAAACATACAAGCCCGAGACTTTTTAGGAAACGGTGATGAGAGGCATCATCAGAAAAACGGGTAAAAAGGGGACGAATATGACCGAAGACAGAGATAAGTATCGCAAGCAGGCTCTATATCAGGTGGACAATTTGGCGAAGCCCCCCGGAAGTTTAGGGACCTTAGAAAAACAGGCCAAGCAGGTGCTCCTGGCCTGGGGGCAGTTTCATAAAGAGCTTCGGCCGAAGCATCTTATTTTTGCGGCCGACAACGGTGTCGTTCATTCCGGTGTCGTCGCACAATTAGCTGATATTACCTATATGCAGAGCCGGCACATGGTAGACGGCACGTCGGCCGTGACCTGCTTTTGCCGCAGTCAGCAGATTCCCTACGCCGTCATCGACGTCGGCATCGATAGTGAAGATGCCGTCGGCATCGATCGCAAGATAGCCCGGGGGACGCGGGATTTTTCCAAGGAGCCGGCCATGAGTGAAGCTCAGCTTCAACAGGCCCTGGCGGCCGGTCGGGAACAGGTACAGCAGGCTAAGGCCGAAGGAATCAATCTCTTGTCCTTCGGGGAAATGGGTATCGGTAATACGACGACGTCGGCTGCTGTGCTGACGGCCTTATCGCCGAAAAAAATGACCTGGCTTTCCGGGTTCGGTTCGGCCAGGGGGAATTACAAGCTGCTGTTTCACAAGCGCCGTGTCATTGCCGAGGCCATGAAGCGCTATGAAGGGCAGTTGTCGTCACCGGAAGCGGCCCTGCGCTGTGTCGGCGGATTCGATCTGGCGGCCCTGTGCGGCGCTATGCTGGCTTGTGCCGATGAGAGAATCCCTTTTTATATCGACGGCTTTATTACGGCGACGGCCCTGGCCTGTGCCGTTGCCATGGATTCTCGGGTTCGGGATTATGCCCTGCCCTCTCATATTTCCAGGGAGCCCGGCATGGCTCAGGCCTTGCGCCTATGCGGTATCGACGAGTATGACGTGCCTCTTACGGCCGGCCTTTCCTTGGGAGAAGGGACGGGGGCCGTCTTGGGCGTTATCCTGCTCAAGACGATGATGTACGCCGTTTGGCATATGGCCACCTTAGACGGCATCAATCAGGAAGCTCAGGAACGATATGATAAACGCCAAGGAGATGCGCACCATGGATGACGTAACGAGAGAAAAGGCCCGGGCTGTCTTTGCCCGATTAGGCCTGACAGAAGAACAAGCGATAGAACTTTTTTATAAGCGGACCATTGAGGTCGGACGGATGCCTTTTGCTGCGTCTGAGGAAAAAACGCGGAAGATGAAGAAAAAGCGGATGAACGAGCGTTTTGCCGAATGGGATGCTTTCTAATTTGTTTACATGTTGTTCAGCAGAAAGCCAACGATTTTAATTGTTGGATGAATGATTGTAGATATTTTATTTTATTTTATCTACGGATATGCTATGATATAAATATGGAAACGACATATTTTAGAACAAAAACTACCGTGTCATTCATTAACTATCATTTTGTATTCTGCCCAAAGTACCGACGTAAAATATTTCTTATTCCACGGGTGGAAGAACGTTTCAAAGAACTAACTCGACAGAAATGCGAGGAACTCAATATCGAAATTCTCACGATGGAGTGTCATATTGATCATGTGCATCTTTTTTTGAAATGCTGGCCGACGCAGTCTCCTGCCGAAATCATGAAGGAGATAAAAGGAGCTTCTTCTCATGTTCTTCGTAACGAATTTCCAAAACTGAAAGGGATGTCCAGCCTTTGGACCAGAAGTTATTTCGTTTCGACTGCTGGCAATGTTAGCAGCGATACTATCAAGTGGTATATTGATACGCAGAAAACAAGGGGATGAGTTACAATGATAAAGACCTACAAGTTTAAGATCTATACCGCAAAACGAAACAAAAAACTTCATCGGCAGATTAATGCCGCAGGCCTTGCCTACAATCATTGCATCGCACTCCATAAGCGGTACTGGCAGCTGTATCGTAAATCGCTGAACAAGTTTGCTTTGCAGAAGCACTTGACGAAGCTCAAGAAGCTTGAGCGGTTTAGTTATCTCAAAGAAATAGGTTCACAGGCATTGCAGGATGTCACTGACCGCATCGATAGAGCGTACAATCTCTTCTGGACAAATCTCAACAATAAACGTAAGACCGCACCGCCGGGTTTTAAGAAAGTCTGCAAGTACAAGTCTTATACGCTCAAGCAAGCTGGCTGGAAGCTTGATGAGGGGCATGGCACAGTCTACATAGC
>NZ_JAXIXE010000033.1:0-62497 GCF_036305205.1 Megasphaera massiliensis | reverse complement strand
GCACGGCCCATAAAAAGGCACTGGGCATAAAGTAAGCTGCCACAACGACGACGAGGACGATATACGTTAAATTCTTCCCAACAAAACCGCTTAATTTTCCGATGAAATCCATCATAGTAAGGCACATCCTTTCACATTACATTAAATAGTATACAAATACGCAAACGGATTTGATGGAGCAAAAAAAGGCTTTGCCTCTAAAAAAGAGACAAAGCCTTCACTCTGCGGTACCACTCTTATTGTCATAACGACCACTTTTCCAGCATCTCCGGATATTCCCTTCCAATGCCTGGCTGGATAACGGTTGCCTGCCGGCTGCGTCTACTGGCAAATCTGCGTTCGGGCAGCAGCTCCTGGATGATTTTTCATGTCCGTATTCCATCCTGCCTCTCAGCTTTCAGCAGGTCTCTGTCATGGCGTTCCCGACATTACTTCTTCCATTCAACACTGTTCTGTATTTGTTGTTGTAATTATACAGCCATTGGAATCAGTCGTCAATAGATTATTAAGTATATTTCCATGTTTTATCATTAAGTTAAGTTTTACAAAATGTAATGCCGTTTATTATAACGTTTAACTTAAGGTAAATAATTATTTATGCCAAAATATCCGCCACTTTTTGCTGTAAAACCGGCACGACATCGGCTTTAAACCAGGGATTAGATGCCTGCCAGCGGAAATTCAGCGGGCTGGGATGGACGAGTGGGAAATAATCGGGCAAATAGGCTTCGAAGTTTCTTACCGTCTCGGTCAGGTTACGCCCCTTCCTTCCTTTTAAATAGTAATCCATAGCGTATTTCCCAATCAGTAAGGTCAGGGACAGGTCGGGCATGAGAGATAAAATATCAGGATGATATTCAGCGGCAATGAATTTGCGCGGCGGCTTATCGCCTGTTTTCGCCTTGCCGGGGTAGTAAAAGTCCATGGGCATGATGGAAACGGCTGTTGAGTAGAAAACAGAGGAGTCGATTCCCATCCATTCCATCAGGGTTTCCCCGGACTTATCATGAAAAGGAATGCCCGACTCTTCTACCTTTCGCCCCGGAGCCTGTCCGATGATCAAGATTCTGGCTTCCTCGTGAATCTGAAAGATAGGGTCAATCCCCCGTTCCGTATAGTCTTTGTTCCGTTCATCTTGGCGAAGTTTATCAATGATGTCCTGCAAATTCATAACATATTCCCTCCATTCGATAAAAAGGCAGAAACCTGATTCCAGATCTCTGCCCACAAAAGATTATATCAAAAAGCTGTAGTATATGATGGGTATGAATAAGGCCGGCAAAAAGTCAGCGACCTTAAATTTCGTCAGTTGAAGCAGATTGAGGGCAATGGCCAAAATCATGAGGCAGCCGACGGCATTGAGTTCGCGGACGACATCGGGTGTCATCAGCGGCAGCAAGAAGGTCGCTAATACATAGAATATCGTTTCATAAACAAAAAGTACAATCCCCACGGGGACGACGCCAAGTCCGTATAAGGCGCCGAAAATAAAAGACGATACGGCGTCGATAGCGCTTTTAAAATAGAGTAAGTCGTTGCTCCCCAGGGCGGCCTGAATGGGTCCGATAATAGCCATCGCACCGATGGTCTCCATCATGGACAAGGTCACAAACCCTTTGACGAATTTAGAATCGTCGCCGCGGCTCAAATGCTTTTTAAGGAATTCCCCGAATTGATTCATCCGGTCTTCAATTCGGATGGCCGTCCCGAGGACCGTACCGATAATCATACTGGCCAAGACGAGGAGCATATTCTGACTTTGGACGGCCCCTTGAATCCCCATAGCCGCCAGTCCCAGGGCGATGACCCACAGAACGGGAGTCGTAAATCGCTCAGATATCCGATTTTTTAATCCGACCCCAATAACTGCCGCCAGGGATGAGGTCACTGCGTTGACAATAACACCGATCATAAACTTGCCTCCTGACTTTTAGACTACGTTCATTATAGCAAAAAAAGGTGCTGCCGAACATCAAGCAACACCTTTTTATAAAACAAAATACGTTTACGCCATTACTTATGAGCCGGCGACAGCGAAGCACCTGTCGTCTGCCTGTCATCTGCTTCATAATTATCATCAAAACGTTTATTCAGGTAGTTGACATAGAGATACGCAAGGCCTGCCCCTGAAATATTGTGCCAAGCGCTGAAAATCGCGCCGGGGACCCCTGCCATGGGAAGGGCGGCAAAATGGGTTTTGGCAAGCCCCGTGGCCAAGCCCGAATTCTGCATGCCGACTTCGATGGATACAGCAACCATCTTTTTCCAGCTCATGCCGCAGAGGTGACCGATAAAGAATCCCAGGGCATAGCCGAGGCAGTTATGCAAAATGACGACTAACAGGATAAGGCCCGAGCTGTTGAGGATGGAATCGCGGCTGGCACCGATGATACCGGCGATGAGGAAGGAAATAGCCATGGCTGACACGGCCGGAAGATAGTCGAGAGCAGCTCCGGCAAGCTTCGGCAGAAAGCGCTTGACTAAAAGCCCCAAGGCGATAGGAACGATGACGATTTGTACGATGGATAAGAACATGCTGACAGGATTAAAGGAAATACGCTGACCGATGATCAGATACGTCAAGAGGGGCGTCAAGACCGGAGACAATAAGGTCGAAATACTGGTAATGGTGACCGATAAGGGAACGTCGCCTTTACTCATGAAGGTGATAACATTGGACGACGTACCGCCCGGGCAGGTCCCGACGAGGACGACGCCTGCCGTCAGAGCCGGATCAAGGCGAAATACGGTCGCCAGGACGAAGGCCAGGAACGGCATGACGAAATACTGGGCACAAACGCCGAAAAATACGTCCTTAGGCTGCTTCAAAACGAGGACGAAATCGCTGGCGCTCATGGTCATGCCCATGCCAAACATGATGATGCCCAAGAGAACCGACAAGACGGAAATGCCGCCGACATGGCCTAAAACCCAAGAAAAGCTCGTCGGCATCGTAAGGCCGATGATGAGAAAGATGATGGCGATGACGCCAAAAAACTTACCGATGAGAGCACAAACCTGTTTCATAATAAGCCCCTTTTCATATTATTTTATATTCAGATAAAATAAATCTCCTGCCCCATTCCCTGCGCAGCATAAGCGAAGGGCACGGAAGCAGGAGATAGCATTCAGTCTTACTGCATGACAGCGCCGGTATTGGCCGACGTAACAAGCTTAGCATACCGTGACAAGTAGCCCGTCTTGACCTTCGGTTCCGGCTGCTTCCAAGCAGCTCGGCGTTTAGCGAGTTCTTCATCGCTGACTTCCAGTTCCAGTTTACGATTCGGAATGTCGATAGAAATCGTATCGCCGTCGTGAACTAAGGCCAAGGGACCGCCTTCCATCGCTTCCGGTGAAATGTGGCCGATGCAGGCACCGCGGCTGGCACCGCTGAAGCGGCCGTCCGTCAAGAGGGCGACTTTCAAGCCCATGCCGGTGATGACTGCCGTCGGATTGAGCATTTCTCGCATGCCCGGCCCGCCTTTCGGCCCTTCATAGCGGATGACGACGACGTGCCCTTCTTTGATGTCGCCGCGGATGATAGCTTCGATAGCATCTTCTTCAGCATCGTAGCACTTGGCCGTTCCCTTATAGACCAAGAGGTCTTCATCGACAGCACTTTCTTTGATAACCGATCCTAGGGGTGCTAAATTCCCTTTAAGGACAGCAATCCCCCCCTTATTCATATAGGCATTGTCGACGGAGTGGATGACATCCCGATTGAGGACTTCCGCATCTTTAATGCGGTCGCCTACGGTGCCGGTAATGGTCTTAGCGTCGGTGTGAATCAAGCCCAACTTCGAGACTTCCTTCATGACGGCGCAGATACCGCCGGCTTCATCGAGGTCCTGCATATGATAGGTTCCGCCGGGGCTCATCTTGCAGATATAGGCAGCCTTGCGGCTGATGGCATCGAACTCGTCGAGGGACAGCTGTACCCCAGCTTCATGGGCAATGGCCGGCAGGTGCAGGGCCGTGTTGGTAGAACCGCCAATAGCCATGTCGACGGCAATGGCGTTTTCAAAAGCTTCGAGGGTCATGATATCCCGAGGCTTCACATCGCGGCGGACGAGGTCCAAGACGACTTCACCGGCTTTTTTGGCCAGCATGCGGCGAAGGCCCGTATAAGCAGCGGGGATCGTCCCGTTGCCGGGAAGGCCCATGCCCAAGACTTCAGTCATGCAGTTCATGGTATTGGCCGTAAATAAGCCGGAGCAGGAACCGCAGCCCGGGCAGGCGTGAAATTCCATTTCATGCATTTCTTCAGCCGTCATCTGGCCGGATTCGACCTTGCCGGCGGCTTCAAACATCGTGCTGACACTGATATTGCGGCCCTTATAGCGACCGGCCAGCATGGGACCGCCACTGACGACGACAGTCGGGATGTTGAGTCTGCCCGCAGCCATGAGCATGGCCGGCACGATTTTATCGCAGTTCGGAATGAGGACCAAGCCGTCGAAAGCATGAGCCGTCGCTACGGCTTCGATGGAGTCGCAGATCAACTCGCGGCTCGAAAGGGAAAAACTCATGCCCCGATGACCCATGGCGATGCCGTCACAGACGCCGATAGACGGAAATTCGATAGGCGTACCGCCGGCAGCGGCTACCCCAAGTTTAACGGCCTGGGCAATTTCGCCTAAGTGGACGTGCCCCGGAATAATTTCATTAAAGGCATTACAGATGCCGATCAAAGGCTTCTTCAAATCCTCATCACTATAGCCCATGGCATGGAACAAACTCCGATGGGCCGTTCGGGTAACCCCTTTTTTTACAACATCACTGCGCATAATATCCATCCTCTCTTTATACCGTACTGGCAGCAGCATATCTATTACATATCCTTCACGGCCGTTTCCCCTCGAGAGAGAGAAATCTGGCCCGTCCGGGCAATTTCAATGATTTCATAGTCTTTCAGCATTTCAAGCAAGGCTTCAATACGATCTTCCCGGCCTGTAATGCGCATGGTCAGCGAATGTCGCTGGACATCGACAATCTTAGCCTTGAACAAATTCGCAATATTGGTCAATTCTTCCCGGATTTCGGGCGTCAGACTCCGTATCTTGATCATGGCCAGTTCATAACTGACAAAGGGGGCGTCATCAAGGTTTACCACCTTGATGACGTCGATGAGTTTTGACAGTTGATTAACGGCTTGGTCGAGTTCCCATCGGTTTTCGACGGACACGACGATATTGATGCGGGTCACATCGGATTCCTCCGTGTACCCGGCGTTAATACATTCAATATTAATGGCTCTGCGGCTGATGAGGCCGGCGACGTGTGTCAGTACGCCGGGCTTATTGTCGCAAAGTAGTGCCAGGTGCTGTTTCGTCACTGGCCTTCACCTCCCAATACCATTTGATCCAATCGTTTTCCGCCGGGAACCATGGGATACACATTTTCATCAGGCGGAATGAATACATCGAGCAGGGCCGGTCCCTCCGTTTGGAATAACCAGGATACGGCTTCATCCAGTTTTTCCGGATTGCGGACACAGGAGCCGGGAACACCCATGGCTGCTGAAAGGGCCGTCAAATCCGGATTGTCGGCAATGACCGACTGCGAACAGTGACCACTGTAAAACATGCGCTGCCACTGATTGACCATGCCCAAGACGTTGTTGTGGAGAACGACGACTTTGACGTCGACACCGTACTTATGGAGTGTGGCAAATTCCTGACAGTTCATCATGATGCTGCCGTCGCCGGTAAAGAGGACGACCGTAGATGAAGGACAGCCGATTTTAGCACCCATGGCTGCCGGAAGGCCGTACCCCATCGTCCCCAGTCCCCCGGAGGTAACGAAATGCCGCGGTTTATTCAGGTTGAAGAACTGGGCCGACCACATTTGATGCTGGCCGACGTCGGTAACGATGATAGTATCCTCATCGGTCGCAGCCTGAACGGCATTAAAAATCGCCTGCGGAGAGATGGTTCCCTCCAGATGACGGGTCGCAAAGGGATGGGCCTTCTTCATGGACAAAACGACGTGCCGCCACCCTTCATATCTTTCATAAAGGGACTGTCCATAAGGTTTCAGCCCCTCACAGAGCCGCGGCAGAGACCAGCGAAGATCGGCGTTGACACTGATATCGGCATGGACGATCTTATTGATTTCAACCTTATCGATATCGAAGTGGACGATGGTTGCCTGCGGCGCAAAATTCGCAGCGTCGCCGGTAACGCGGTCATCAAAGCGGACGCCGACGGCAAGGAGCAAATCGCACTGGGTAACGGCCATATTGGCGGCGTAAGAGCCATGCATGCCGACCATTCCCAAGTGGCAATCCCAATCATCAGGGATACTGCCCTTCCCCATGAGCGTCGTTACGACCGGTATCCCGAGCGGCTGCACAATAGTGCGCAGGGTTTCTGCCATTTCCGATAAGATGACACCACCGCCGGTGAGGAGGACCGGCCGTTTTGCCTTAGCCAGGGACTTAACGGCACGGACCACATCGTCTTGGCAGCCTTCCTGATTGCCGCTGTAACCTCTAAGGTGAACATCCTTTGGATATTCAAATTCAAAGGACGTGTCGAAGACATCTTTGGCAATGTCGACCAGGACCGGTCCCGGCCGGCCTGTCGAAGCGATGTAGAAGGCCTCTTTCAAGACCCGCGGCAATTCTTTGACGTCCTTTACGAGATAATTATGCTTGGTAATGGGCGTCGTGATACCGGAAATGTCAGCTTCTTGAAAGGAGTCACGGCCGATGAGTGGCGTCGCGACCTGACCGCTGATGATAACCAAGGGAATAGAATCCATATTGGCCGTCGCAATGCCGGTCACCATGTTGCAGACTCCCGGGCCGGAAGTTGCAAAGCAGACTCCGGTGCGCCCCGTCACTCGAGCATAACCGTCGGCAGCGTGAACAGCTCCCTGTTCATGTCCCGTCAAAATATGAGGGAACTGCGCTTTATATAATTCGTCGTATAAGGTTAGGACGGCTCCGCCGGGATAGCCGAATACGACATCTACACCTTCTCGCTTTAAGCATTCAAGGACAGCTTGTGCGCCGGTCATGTTCATTCTATTCACCTCGTTATCATGTCATTAAGAGCATGGTCTATGGACCATGAAGAAATTAGTCGTTCTGATCGTTGCTGTGGAGCCAGGGCATCATGGCGCGAAGCTTTTCACCGACCTGTTCGAGAGGATGTTCCGCGTGCTGACGGCGCATAGCTAAGAAGTGAGCCCGGCCGCCGGCCTTGTTTTCGAGGAGCCAATCTTTGGCAAAGGCACCGGACTGGATGTCGTTGAGGACGTCTTTCATGGCCTGCTTCGAAGCCTGGGTTACGACGCGGGGGCCGGCCGTATAATCGCCATATTCCGCCGTATCGCTGATGGATTTACGCATCTTGGCCATGCCGCCTTCATACATGAGGTCGACGATCAATTTCATTTCATGGAAGGTTTCAAAGTAAGCGATTTCCGGCTGATACCCTGCTTCGCAGAGCGTTTCAAAACCGTTGGTGATGAGCTGGCAGATCCCGCCGCAGAGAACGGCCTGTTCACCGAAGAGGTCCGTTTCTGTTTCTTCCTGGAACGTCGTCTGGATGACGCCGGCACGCGTTCCGCCGATACCGCGGGCATAAGCCAGGGCTAAATCAAAACAAGTTCCCGTCGCATCCTGTTCAACAGCGAATACGTCCGGAACGCCGCCGCCTTCTACAAAGGTACGGCGAACGAGGTGACCGGGTCCCTTCGGAGCTACCATGAAGACATCGACGTCAGCCGGCGGGACAATCTGTTTGAAGTGCACGTTAAAGCCGTGAGCAAAAGCAAGGGCACTGCCGGATTTTAAATTCGGAGCGATTTCAGAAGCATAGACATCCGCCTGTTTTTCGTCCGGAATGAGGACCATGGTAACGTCCGCTTCTTTAACGGCTTCGGCAACGGTCTTGACTTCAAGGCCGGCTTTTTTTGCTTTTTCGACAGATTTACTGCCTTCGTACAAACCGACGACGACGTCTACGCCGCTTTCTTTCAAATTCAAGGCATGGGCATGACCCTGGCTGCCATAACCGACGACAGCTACCTTCTTACCTCTCATGACATCCCAATTTACATCTTGATCATAAAAAACCTTTGCCATAATAACATCGCTCCTTTGAGTATAAAATAATTTATTCTCGTTGGAATTTAGAGATGCGTCGAAAGAGGTAACAAAAAAACTCCTATCCCTATGAGGGACGGAGTTTTTATTCCGCGATACCACCCTGATTCCCGGCTCATTGCTGCGCCAGGCTCTCTACAACGTACCAACATACGCGTTTCCTATAACGTGGAAAAGTCGTCAGTGCTTAGTATACTTCAGCACTCCTCTTCAGGGATGATTTTCAATCGATCTTCACTATCGGCTCGCACCACCCGCCGACTCTCTGAAAGTATCCGAAGGACCTACTCTTTCCCGTCATCAGATTTTACTCTATGCTTTTGCGAGCCCTTATCAGTTCGGCTCGTTTGAAAAGCTTGAACACATTCTACAAAATGACGCCTCGTTTGTCAATGATTTTTTTGAAATTAATTTGAAATTCTTTAGTTAAACGCTTGACTTCCTAATATTTTTAGGAGTCCCGATTGTTGAGGTACCATTTCACAAATTGCTGGGCAATCCGCCCGTTGCGGCCGGAATGTTCCATCTCCCAGCGCAGCCCTTCGATTCGCAGCTTTTCCGGAGCGAGATCAATGCCGGCTTTTTTCAATTCATGGCCAATGATTTCCAGATATTCATCCTGCGTCGGCGCTGCGTAATGAAGGATGAGGCCGAAACGGTCTGATAAAGAAATGGCTTCATTGGTGTTATCGTCACGGTAGACTTCTTCCCATTCATCATTGCGGTCATGCCAGGTCTCCTTGAGCAGATGACGGCGATTGGAAGTTGCATAAATAACCACATTTTTGGGCTGTGGCGTAACACCACCATCCATGGCCGATTTCAGGTACTTATAAGACGCTTCATTTTCATCAAAAGACAGGTCATCGAGAAACAAGATGAAACGCTTGCTGCCGATAGCGCCCAACTTTTCCATCAGGGGCTGTAGTCCCTGAAGCTGGTCACGCTGAAGCTGAACCAGGCGCAGTCCTTGTTCATGATATCGTGAGACCAAGGCTTTGACTGCCGTCGACTTGCCCGTACCGCGAGATCCCGTAAGGAGAACGTTATTCGCTTCTTTCCCGCTGACAAAAGCCGCTGTATTGGCCATGAGTTTTTCCTTCTGGGCAGCATAGCCAATGAGATCATTCCAATCGAGGTGCGGGAAATTTTCAATCCCGATGAGCTGGCCGTCATCAGACAACCGAAAGGCCATGAAACGAGCAAGTTTCCCGCGGCCGAAGGCGGCATAGTAATCGAGCAGGACGGCCGTGGCTTTTTCCGGCGTATCCGCCCCTTGAAAAGCTTTCTCTAAGGACCGAATGCAGGCGTCGTTTGTGACGGAAGCCGGCTCATAATCATCTAAATATTCGATATCAAAGAAGTCAGAAGGCTGACGCTGTAAGTACGGAAATATCAGTTTCATATCGAAAGCCAAAGCCCGAGTCAGTCCCGTACCTGCGGTACCGACCCGTTCCATAACATCGGCAGCTACCGTACGTCCCTCAGAAAAAAGGTATAAAAAATACTGGCGCAGCACATTGCCCTGAAGCCCCAACCGTTCAGCCGCTTCCAATAAGGCGGCCGCACCGGCTCGCCGTGAAAACGAAGCCTCTTGATCCGTATCTTCCTGAACATCCATCAAGGCCTTGATGACAGGATCCTTCAAAAAATCCCGGCAAACGACGAGGCCTCGTAAACTTTCACACTTCATAGAACCATCTCCCCCTTGCGGCACAGCTTTTGACGTCCGCAGTATTTGGGCTATTATACTTCCAGAATGGACAGCGGTCAAGAAGCAGATCACCATCTATGCATAAATAATACAATTTTTATCAAAAGTTATCCACTAAGGCATCGGCCATGCGGCACATACGAACAATAGGTTTTACATCATGAACACGCATGATAGTACATCCCGAAAGGACTCCGGCCACACAGGTCGTCCCCGTCCCTTCCATCCGCTCCGTTACGGGCAGGTCGAGGATCTTTCCGATAAAGCCCTTGCGGCTCGTCCCCAGCAGCATGGGATACGGCAGGACCGTCAATTCGCGCAGATGCTTCATGACATAGACGTTCTGTTCAAAAGTCTTGCCAAAACCGATGCCCGGATCGGTAATGATTTGGTCTTGACGCATCCCGGCCCGGTCGGCAATCATGGACGAACGAATAAAGAAGCGCTTCATATCGCCTATGATGTCGCCGTATTCCGTGCTGTCCTGGTTGTGCATGACGACGACGGGGACGCCGTGTTTTGCAGCAACTGAAGCCATTTTCCCCGGTTCCGGCCCATACTGCAGGCCCCAAATGTCGTTCATGATATGGGCTCCCGTGCTCATGGCATAGTCTGCCGTTTCGGCTTTATACGTATCGACAGAAACGGGCACCGGACAAGCATCGACGAGGCGGGGCAGTATTCGTTCCAATCGTTCAATTTCTTCAGCCGCCGAAATCGGCGTAAAGCCCGGGCGGGACGATTCAGCACCGATATCGATAATATCGGCCCCATCGGCAACCATGTCTTCCATATGGCGTAAGGCCGCGTCGATATCATTCCACTTGCCTCCATCCGAAAAAGAATCAGGCGTATAATTTAAGACCCCCATAATCAGCGTTCTTTCTCCGACAGTCAGCGTTTTTCCATCATTCCAGCGATAGTGACGAATTTCCATGGTAACTCCTCCTATAAAAAAAAGAGATAACTCGGGCGCCCAAAAGGACGCACAGTCGTTATCCCTAAAAAAAGTCCGTAACCTGTACGTTACTATGTAGTATACTAAAATAAGGACTTCCGGGCAATAAGGCCATTCTCAAAAGGCACTTGTTTTTCAGTAAAACACTTCTCTCAATTGAATATATGAAACAAGGCCCTTTGTTGACGTAAAGTATGTATATGATATACTAAAAGGGGTTTATATTTACGAATTACAAGACAAAGGGGGATTTGTTATATGAAAAAGACGCCTGTTATCTTCATCGGACACGGAAGCCCCATGCTGGCCATCGATGAAAATGATCTTACGCGCGAAATGCAGCGAATCGGCGCCGACATTCTAAACAGCCCGGAAAAGCCAAAAGCCATATTAGCCATATCCGCCCATTGGTATGCGCCGGGTACATATATTCAAAGCGCCGAAAAACCACGTCAAGTATACGATATGTACGGCTTCCCAGAAGAACTCTACCAGCTTAAATATCCCGTCAGAGGCTGTTCAGACCTTACGAAAGAAGTCTGTGACCGCCTGGGCAGCGACGTTTCTATCAACGACAGCTGGGGCATCGATCACGGAACCTGGAGCGTCATGGTTCATATGTTTCCCGATGCTTCTATCCCCGTCGTACAGCTTTCGGTAAACAGCCATCTGAGAACGGAACAGTGTGTCGAAATCGGGAGAAAACTAGCCCCCTTGCGTGAGCAGGGATACCTGATTTGGGGCAGCGGCAACATCGTCCACAACCTGCGGCGAATCGAATGGAACAACCGCGGCGGTTCCGACCAGGCAGAACACTTTAGCCAATACATCGTAGACAACGTCCTTAACGGCAATATCGATGCCGTCATCAACTACCAAGAACACGAAAACGCAGCCTACTCCGTTCCTACACCGGACCACTATATGCCGCTGCTTTACTGTCTCGGCGCCGCCGGAGAAGATTCGGCCACCGTATTTAACAACACCTGCACCATGGGGTCTCTCTCCATGGCCAGCTTCGTGTGGGCTTAAAGATTTAACTATATTTAAGACTTAATCATACAAAAGGCGATTCACTCTGTTATTTCAGAGTAAATCGCCTTTTTATGTGTGAAATATAATTTAGCGTTCCCGTAAGTATGATATGGAATGCAATATCATCAATGCCGCTTTGATTTTCTTAAAATAACCAACTTTATACGACCGGTTATTTTATTCCAAGCAAGGTTAGCATAAGCCATGGCGAGGCATAATAGACCATATACTGCACGCCTGTATGGACACCAAAATATCTGTTCAAAATACCCCCAAACACAGCAATAGTCACAGCAATGGAAATACCTACCAGGCCTGCTTCAAAGTACGATATTACGACAATCAAACCGGCAAACATGCTGATAATAGCTTCCTGGCTAACATGTTTCAATACCCAAGCACTAGCTTTCCGTGCATAGTTCATCGAAAAAGGGTAGGCAACCAGAAAAGCAACGAACAACCCAATATAACCATAAACCAAGTAATCTACAGGGGTTAAAAAATTATGTAAATTATGAACCGGCTGTGCTGAAAAAACAGGCGGTGCATTAAACAATGGCGCTGCTGGTCCCAATCCAACGGGACTGAGTGGGATACCAAAAGCAAGCAAAGGAATGACCGTTTCTGCAATATAAGTGGCTTCTGTCGTGCCATTCATAACTGCCAGCGTTGTCGTCATCCGTTGGTATAACCCTTTTATTCTGGTACCTACAAATTCCCCCATCATAACGGTCATGCCAACAGGGCTGAACGTAAATGTAAGTGCTGAAACAGCCGCAGTCAACGCATTGTATAAAATCTGATGCTTAGATAGAATTTTCACTGGATTGGGAAAGTATCCCTTCCATGTTTTTAACTCCGGAGCAAGCCAAAATTCTCGTGCCTGACTTCTTGCTAAAAGATGGCGCGATCCCGGGAATAATATGGTCATTAAATCCGCAAACATCGGACCAATCGCAATCCCAAGAAACATACTAATAAATACGCCATGCCCAATACTTGCAATAGCCATTTTATTTAACCCTTGGACAAAGAAGGCGAACGGAATCAGAGCAAACAAACTGGCCCATCTGCCTTGAGAAGTATAGGCAATAATAATAGCTGCTACAGTAAATACAACGGGAGCCCACGCTTTAACAATATCTGCAAAGGGTGCTAATAAAGAAGCAAAGCCCACACTGATTGGCAAGGCTAAAAAAGCAGCAATAATCCCGCCAGATATCATTTTACGAAGAGCAATATGCGGAACTCCCAGTTTCCTCAAAACAGAAGCATCTTCAAGCATGGGGACGGCCATTGTATCTCCCGGCACCCCCATTAGAGCTGTGGGGATGGCATGTACCATGTGTTTAGAAATCGCAGCGGCCATAAACCAGGAAAAAATGGCTACCGGTGGGACCCCTAACAAAACGATTAATAGGGTAAGAGGAGCAATGGTTGATGTTTCATCCGTGCCAGAAATTAAACCGACACCGGAAAAAATGATGCCGCCAGCTAATGCCATCCCTAAAGCCCACAATAAATCACTGACAACAAAACCCTCCATCATGTTTCATCTCCTTTTAAGGCTTCCGACGATTTATTTTTATCGTGTCCATAGAATAATTCATATAGTTTCAAGTCTTTCATTTCTTGCAATACTTTGGCATCTGCATATTTTAACTCTTCTTGTTCCTTACTTATATCAACATTTAATTCGTTCAATACTCTGTCCCGATCTTTTTCAGAAAATTCTTCTTCGTTCAGTGTCCGTTTGGGCTTAAATAACTTTGCAGATACGACGGCAGAAATAACGCATCCACCAATCCCAAATAGTAACGAATATGCAGAAACTAATTTAGGTGCTATTTCCGGAGCCTGTGTAATAATTATTTCATGGGCTCCTAAATAACAACTAATGCTTATAACAATTCCTATGACGATTCCCTTCCCTAAGTCATACAGATCAACCGTATCACCCCAGATGTCAGCCAAACACGTCTTTTTCATTGCGGGAACCTCCTTTAATTACATTCTTGTAATCAAGTCTTTGGCATATTCTACAGATATGTTTTTATCCGCAATCATTTTATCAACGACAGCTTCTAATACATCTCCCGTAGCTCCAGCGACTGTTGCAATATTTCTAGCATGAAGTTTCATATGACCTTTTTGGATTCCGTCAGTTGCTAACGCACGCATGGCTGCAAAATTTTGTGCCAAACCAACCGCGGCAATAATACGAGCTAACTCTTCTGCCGTTTTTACACCCAATATTTTAATAGCTGTCTGTGCCCCTGGATGAATTTTAGTGGCACCGCCAACTAATCCCACCATAATAGGAAGTTCAATCGATCCAGTCAGATTCCCTTCATCATCCTTTTCCCACCGGGTCATCGAGGTATATTTTCCATATTTATAATACATGTAAGAGTGTGCTGCAGCTTCCATCCCACGCCAATCATTGCCAGTTGCAACTACAACCGGATCCATTCCATTCATAATGCCTTTATTACTGGTAGCCGCCCGGAAGGGGTCCGCTTCAGCAAAAGCATAGGCATCTATCATTCCATCAACAACAGAGTCTCCACCGATAGCCTCTTTAGAAAAAGTAGCAGTTGCTCGTGCCAACCGATACGCAGCTAAATTCGATAATATACGCAACTTCACCGTTCCTTTAGTAATTTTTTCAATCAATGGCGCTACCGCTTCTGCCATCGTATTAACAGCATTAGCTCCCATAGCATCACCCGTATCAACAATCAAGTGTACTACAACCATCGGGCCTATAATCGTTTCAATAACACGGACTTCCACATCTTTAGCTCCACCTGTAATTTTCACCAATACTGGATCTTTTGCATTAGCTTGATCAATAATTTCTTTTTTATGGTGTAAAATAGACTGACATGCAAAATACGGATTTGATACCCCTACAACTTGGACTTGGGCAATCATAATATTTCCCGTATAGCTGGTATGAAACCCACCACTAGATCTTGCCATTTTAGCTGCATTTGAAGCTGCAGCGACAATAGATGCTTCTTCTACAACCATAGGAATGAGGCGTTCCTGTCCGTCAATGATAAAATTCATAGCCACGCCCATAGGCAGTTGATAAGTACCAATTACATTTTCAATGCAGTGATCCGCTATTGTATCGGAAAGTGCTCCCGGCTTTGTAATCGTATTTAATTCATCAGCCGTTAAGTCTGAAAATTCAGCAACTTCCATTGCCCGTTGTTCCATTGTGAGTTTGTGAAATCCCGAATATTGATTTGTTTTCATGATAATTTCTCCTTAACTAAAGTTTAAAATTTATAACTTTTTATTGATTAGTCCTCGTCCACCTCAATATACATTCTCAGGAGAGCTGCTTCCATACATTTTCCCAATGTATCAAGGCGCAGTGAACGTGTAGCACCGCCATCAAGAGCGTGGTGCATGACAAAATTAAATCCGTCCAACTGAGGCACATCATAACGAATGACATCTCCGAATACCAAGCCCTCAAAATGGCGACGAACATTTTCCGGCGTCAATTGTGCTTCCATAAATTTATAATATTTAGGTTCTCTTGCATAGATGCAAATATTAGACGTATCACTTTTATCTCCACAACGGCCGTGAGCAATATCTTTTAACTGTACTTTCATGTTTTTATACCTCCTCAACATATGTCGTAAGCTTAATAGCATCTCTCGGGATTAACGTCGGCCAGAGAGCAAAGACTTCACTCGGACGACTGCGCCCGCCGAAGAAGCATCCCTGTGCCGGTCCATTCAGGTTGCTGACAGCTGCGACTTCCGGCGTAAGTTTCAAGCCTTCCTGCTTGTTTTCAGTCATGATGGCATAGCGAAGGACCACTTCATTGAGATCGGCATTAAGTTCCGGTGCCAGAGGGCCGTGAAGAGCGTTTACACCAAGATAACTTATATGCTTACGAACAATATGCGCATTTTTCATCGCTAATCGCTTATCGAGAATATCAGCTGCCATTTTGGCTTTGTCTAAAGCTCGCGGCCAGGAATATGGCAAATAAGCAATCGTGCGGTACCCTTCAAGATAACCTACGCAGAGCTTTAAGGTATCCGGGGCTGGGGTCCCGGTGACGCCTCGGACGGCCACATGGTCCCGTTCAATTTCTTCCAATGTAATTTTGCTGAAATCAGCAACGGTATCGGGCGTAATGTATTTTGACGGATCATGAATTTCATAAAGCAGCTGTTCCTTAACGGACTGGGGTGTAACGAGGCCGCCGGTGTTCTTAGTTTTCGTCAAGATAAGGCTGCCTTTTTCACTGACTTCAACAATAGGGTAACCCAGGTTTTCCGGGCTGGGAACATGTTCCCAATCGTAATCATAGTTGCCGCCGGTTGCTTGGGCACCGCATTCACAAAGATGACCGGCTAAAATCCCCGTTGCCTTAGCCGTCCAGTCGTCTGATTTCCATCCGAATTCATACATGAGCGGAGCTTCAAACATAGCTGTATCGGTCGATCTGCCTAAAATAATGATATCGGCACCGTCTTCCAAGCATTTGACAATGGGTTCCACGCCATAATAAACATTCGCATTGACCATATTCGGCAAAATACGATCGATATCTTCGCCGGTATCCATATGTTTCATGGTAATGCCTTTTTCTCTGAGCTGAGGAATCATTTCACGCACATCATCACCAAAAACGTAACCTACTTTTAAGCTGTATCCGCCTTCGCGAATAACTTCTTTCGCCTTTTCAACGCAGGCTTTAACGTTCATCCCACCGGCATTGGTGATGACTTTCGTTCCTTTTTGCGTAATATAGGGCAGCATTCCTTTTAAGGCTGTAATAAAATCACGTGCATAGCCTGCTTCCGGGCGCTTTTCCTGCTGTCTTCTCATGATCGATAAAGTTAATTCAGCCAAGTAATCGCAGCAGATATAATCTAAATTATCCTCTCTGGCCATCGTGATAGGGGCATCACTTAAATCCCCCCAAAAGCCTTGTCCACCGCCGATTCGAATTGTTTTCATACGGGTTTACCTCTTTTCTTTGTATTGTATACATCACAGTATCGAAATGTTACTGACACGCCTTTCTATATGAAATTTTTATGCCAATCAAGAAAAGACGCCGAAAAAAGAAGTCCTCCATCTTTAGAGATTGGGATTCTAGCAGTGCTATCACCTTTAATTAAAATTTTACAAAAAAACACCATGACCCATTCAGGCACACAACTGTATACCTAAATAGGTCATGGTGTTTACATAGTATACGATAAATTACGTGAAACATGTTTACATAGTATACGTTTTATAATTCTTCATCAAACCCATATTGCTTCCACTTCTTATAAAAAGTGCGGCGGCTGATTCCTAGCGCCTTCATAGCTTTCGTTTTATTTCCGTTCGCCTCCAATACTGCCTGTTGAATTCGCTTCTTTTCAATCATTTGAAGACCGGATTTCAAGGAATAATCACGGCTATCTTCGACAGTATACGCACTAAAAGAAGTATTCACACGGTCTTGATCCTCATGCTGCAGAAGGTCATCCGGTAAGTGTTCCAACTGAATGATTCCTTCATTGCAAACAATGACGGCATATTCCATACAACTTTGCAGTTGGCGGACGTTGCCATTCCACGGAAAGGTTAAAAAATACTGTTTCACTTCAGGAGAGATTGTAACTTTTTTCCCATACTTTTGTGCATATTTCTCTAAAAAGAATTCCGCCAATAACAGAATATCTTCACCACGTTCACGCAGCGGCGGAATCGTTATTTTAAATGTGTTTAAGCGGAAATATAAGTCATCTCGGAATTTACCTTCCCGGACCATTTGTTTCAAATCGCGATTCGTCGCGGCAATAACCCTGACATCAGCTTTTTGAACTACTTGTGAACCTATTTTTTGGATTTCTCCGGACTGCAGTACCCTCAATAATTTTGACTGCATAAAGAGGGGCATCTCGCCTATTTCATCTAAAAAAATCGTACCGCCATCGGCCTGTTCGAACTTTCCGGTCTTCCCACCTTTAGCAGCACCGGTGAACGAGCCCGAAGTATAACCAAAAAGTTCACTTTCCATCAAAGATTCCGGAATGGCCGAACAATTTAAGTTCACATACGGTTGTTTTCTCTTACCGCTAATAGATAGTATTGCATTGACAAAAACTTCTTTCCCTGCCCCGCTTTCCCCTTCGATAAGTACCGTCGCATCTGTCGGTGCAACTAATTCTGCTAAGCGCAGGCATCGCAAAAAATTAGGACTCTGACCAATGACATGAGAAAATTCAACCGGCAGTTTGATTTCACTGTCAGCAGCCGCTTTAAAAATCGATTGATTAAGCCGCTGTGCCTTCTCCAACTCGGCCTGACTTCGAGACAGTTCTGTAATATCATTGAATACTGATACGGCCCCGACGAGAGACTCGTCCTTCATGATTGGCGTAATGGTTACCCGTATTTTTTTCCCTCGCGTTTTTACTTCCACTAATTGATGAAGAACCGGTTTTTGGTTTTGAAGAACCTGCAAAATAAGTGCTCCCGGTTCAATCGTTTTTACTTGCTTATGAAGCACCTTATCTTTCGAGACAGCCAAAATCTTCGTATAGGCCTTATTGACATAGAGGATACGCGACGTCTTATCGACGATAACGATTCCGTCATTGACAGCATCCATAGCCTCCCACATCATGACACTGGCAATAGCGTCATTTTCAGCCAACACACTCATAAAATCACCTACCTTACCAATAATCTGATGGATACCTGCTTATACATACTATTTTTCAATAGAATTCATTCGTTCTCAGACAAATTCAAAGTTATTGGGTTATAAGAAACATCTGACGGGATCTATCGTACGCACCGACTAAAAGCCCCAGTTACAACAAACAGCCCGGCAAAACCGAGCTGTCTGTTGTGTATCGAGAATCTCGTTACGAAGCCGTTTGGGGTTGGATATTTCCTTTTTCGATTTCAAAAATATGGATCGTATCGGTTTCTCCGGAAAGTTCTTTCTGAACTTCCTGGGCCACTTTCTGGGTCGCTGCCGAGCAGGTGAACAGGAAGATCTGTTCTTTTTTACCTAAGGACGCTAAAAAGTGAATGGCTTCTTTTTGGCGCTGTTCATCGAAGCGGACCAGGATGTCGTCGAGGATGAGCGGCATCGGTTCGATCTGCCGCGAGAAGGCCATGGCCAGGCTGACGCGGATAGCGAGGTAAATCTGGTCGCCTAATCCGCTGCTCCACTGTTTTTCCGGTATGCGGCGCTGGGTACCGTCGACGGCGAAAAGCTGCTTTCCGTCGAGGCTGGCCTGAAGGGTATAACGCCCTTGGGTCATGAGATTGAGGTATTCACCGGCCTGACGAATGACGATGGGCTGGCGGACTCTTTCGTAGTAATCCTGAGCCTGTTCGAGCATGTACTGGGTATACATATAGGTCAGCCAGTCATCGACGTGGCGGTCCAAATCGGCCTTGCGGTTCTGCTGGGTCTGCAAGAGTTTCCCATATTCATCGCTCTTAGCCATCTGACTCAGGCGTTCAATGATACTGCCTCGTTTTTCAGCCACTTCGGCCAGTTTCTTTTCGGCCTCGGCGATTTTTTTCTGATAGTAATCGCGTTCGTCGGTCCAGTTTTTCAGCGTGTGTATCTTCAATTCATGGCGCAGTTCCGACAATTTTTTAGGATTCTTGGCGATGAGCCGAATATGAGCCTCCGTTTGGTCATAGACTTCCTTATACTGTTGGAATTGACGGAATTTCAATAATTTGCTGCGGAATTCCGCATCGGTCTTGGCCCCGGCAGCGCTAAGCAGTTCCCGCTGCATCTGAACTTTATGTTCCCGTTCTTCGGCCAGGCTTTCAATCTGAGCTTCCCGTTCTTTCTGTTGACGGTCCTGCTCTTTGGCAACTTCTGCCTGGACACGGATATCCTGCCACTGTTTATATACGGCTTCTGCCTCGTCGGGAGATACCGGCTTTTTAACGCCGACTTCACGGAAAATCTGTTCTGCCGTATCCGTCCAACGCGAAATGGAACTGTTGACATCGAGTTTACGCCGCTTCCAATCGTTCGACGCCGTCGTCATCTGTTTCCATATATCCCAGGCTTCTTTGGCTTTGGCCATATCCGCCGTTTCAAGTTTCGTAAATCCCGACTGATCGCGCCAGCCTTCCCAAGCCGTTTCACTGGCTAAGAGTTTTTTCTTGCAGGTATTTCCTTCTTCCTGCCAGGTGCCATAGATGGCATCGTACATCACTTTTTGTTCTTTCTGCCAGGCATTCTTTGATTCCTTCGTCTGCCAGTCCATGTACTGTTTCCGGACGCCGTCTAATTCCTGCTGCCAGCGATCGTTGGCGGCCTCCACATCTAAGTTGATTTCAGCGTCTTTTGAAAGGTCGCTTATCTGCTGATTAAGCTTCCCTAATTGATTCTCTATTTCAGCAATTTTACGGGGAATACGATCGGTCCCCGTTTTTTGACGGGCCAGGGAGATGACGGCGATGACGGCACAGGCCGCCCCGGCACCCAGTCCGAGGGTTGAGTCAAAGTCTGCCAGATATACCGCAGCGACGCAGGCGACCGCGGCTAAGAGAAAGAGCACACCTAATACGATAAAGGCCTTCGACGGGCCCGTAGCCCCATTTTTTAGCCAATCGAGCTGTTCTTGCAGGGTCTGCCGTTCCGTAACGGCCGACTGAATGGCTGATACGGCTGTCCCAACAGTATTCCACTCGTCTTTCGACTTTTCCGTATCTTCTTCATCAAGTTCCGGCGACGAGACGTTCTTGGGCTTGGCAGCCTGCCACTTTTCCATTTCCTGACGGCTGTGTTCAAGGGTTGAAGCCGCAGCCATTCCGCGCGGCCAGTCGACCGTTTCCGGAATTTCACCGGTAACAGTCCACCCTTTCAAGACCTCTGCCTGTTTGTTTTTTTCAAAATCCCAGTCTATTTCTTTATCTTCGTGTTCTTTTAATTCATCAAGGCCTTGCTTCCAAGCCGGAATACTGCGGTAAATATCCTCAATTTGAGGACCGCAGACGAGCCAGCGCTTCCATGATTCTTGAAAAGCCGGTCCCTTTTGGTTCATTTCTTTCAAGTGCTTAATCTGTTCGTCGATTTCCTTGATCTTTTGATCCATATCGGCCCATTTTTGAGCGCCATCTAAGGGAAACTGCGATACGTCAGCTAAATTCTGCATCTGCTGCAGAGCATCCTGACCACGTTTATAGACGTCCCAAGCTGCGATGGGCATGGAAATCTGCTCGATCTGCTGCTTTGATTCTTCAATATCGAGACGGATGCGGTTTTCGATTTCATGTGTCGTCCGCTCCGTTTCCTGTAAGTTCGCGAATTCATCTTCATCAAAGGCCAGGCTGCTGATCCGGCGGTCGAAGTCTTTCTGTTCATTGAGGAGGGCATTGATGGGCTTTTTCCCCTGGGGAGATGCGACCAGAAGTTCCCCCATCTCTTTGGCCACTTCACTGCGGGCCAGCCCCATGGCGACGCCGCCTTCAATGCTGAAAAAGTGATTGCGAACGGCTTCGTTGGACAGGATTTTAAAGCCCTGAAGGTCCTCAAGACCCATGGCGAAAATCTTATCGTAGGTCTGACGATCCAGCCCGTGCCACCACAAATCGGCCGGTTCTTCCTGAAGGTTTTCGTCGCCGTTCGATAAGGTATATTCTTTTTCATTGCGGACGATCCGGTATTCTTTTCCGTCTTCCCGGCGGATATCCATACTGCCGAAATAGCCGTGCCAGTCGCCCCGCAAGTAGCCGAAGAACATGGAGCGAACATACTTCATAAGGGTCGTCTTCCCACTTTCATTACGGCCGTGCATGACGATCAGTCCGCTTTCCGGGGGATTCCATTTGACACCATGATAAATCCCGAAATCAGCTAATTCCATCTGTATAATCTTCATGACATTATCCTCTTCTATGTTCCAGCAAGCGCTGCATGCCCAGCCACTTGGCTTTTTCAAAGTTTTCCAGCAGGCGGTCATCAGAAATCGCCCGGCCATACGCACCGAGGCGTTCGAACTCGGGCCGATTCATGAGGATATCCCGCAGGGCCTTTGCTTTTTCAGCAGGCTCCAATTTTTCTAAATTGTCGAAAACATTTAAATAATCGCCAATGGAGTCGGGCAATTTACTCCGTTCATCCATATTGATTTTCGGACGGGCCAGGTTGCGCAGCCGTTCGACCATGACGAAGGCATATTTTCCCTGTTCTTCTTCACGCCAGCTTTCCAGCCAGTACTGTGTCGCTTCCGGATTGTTGATGACATGGTACATACTGCCGCTGCCCGTAAAATTAACGGTCAAGAACGTTGGTTTCCCGATATCACGGCGCACTTTTTCTTTAGCAAAGCGCACGGCACCGCGCAGTTCCGATACGGACTCGAGGCCGTCGATGGCAATATCAATGCTTTCCCAGCGGACGATACTGGTATCGACGAACTCGATATTCGTCGTTCCATAAGGGCCGACTTCAACGTAATAGCAGCCCCGAGGACCGCTTTCCGTGCAGTCCAGCCCTTGGGGATTGCCGGCATAGACGATATACGGTTTTTCACATAAAATTTCGTGTTTATGAATATGACCCAAGGCCCAATAATCCATGCCGCATTCTTTTAAATCGTCAAGGGTGCACGGAGCATACGTCGACTCACGACTGCCGACTTGGGTGTGGAGCAGGCCGATAGAAAAGGTATCTCCGGCGGCACGGTTGAACTTCCAGGCCAGATTTTCCCGCTGTTCGCCTTTAGCATAGCTTTGGCCGTAAACGGCAGCCGCTTCTTCGCCGTCAACGAGCAGCGGTACCCGTTCGACAGCCTCTGCCGAAAAGATATGAACGTTGGGCGGGAAAGGTATTTTTGCCTTCCAAGCTTCCAGAGGATCGTGATTGCCAAGGACGGCAAAGACCTGAATTTGATGCTGGGCCAATTTATGAAGCAGCCGCACGTAATCGAGCTGAGCCGTGAGATTGTGATTGGCACTGGTATAGACATCACCCGTAATCAAAACGGCGTGAACTTGTTTATCGATAGCCAGCTGTACGATTTTTTGAAAGGCCCGGACCGGAGCTTTGCCGATGATACGCTGCCAGCGATCATCGATGGCGGCCAGATTATGGAACGGGCTTCCTAAATGAAGATCTCCGCATTGAATAAACCGCAAATTTTTCGCCATTATTATCCTTCCTTCTCTGACCATGCTGCATGCAGGGCCGCAACGGCATCACGGAGCTTACAGCTGGGAATTTTTGAAAATGACAGGAGAAACTCATTGTCGGTTTCCTGTGAGGGTGTTTCATAAAAAGACTGCATGGATAAGACGCGGCAGCCTTGCTGTTCCGCTTTTTTGAGCAAATCCGATTCTGACAAGGAGCTGTGCAGGCGGACGTGACAGTAGATGCCGGAAACGAGTTGGCCGACGACGATTTCCCGGCCAAAGGCCTCCACGAGGAGTTTCCTCAAGAATTCGCCTTTTTCCTGATAATCCTTGCGCAGCCGGCGGACTTGGCGTGAAAGTTCGCCGCTCTGGATATATTCCGCCAACACGCACTGTTCCGGCACAGAAGCGCCCTGCCGAAAGAGACCTCGCCGGGCATGGTATAACGGCATGAGTTCCGGCGGAAGCACCATATAACTCAGGCGGACAAAAAAAGGCAATACCTTCGAAAGGGCCCCCATATAGATGACGCGGCCACTGCGGTCCAGTCCCTGAAGTGCCGGTACCGGGCGGCCGTAATAGCGAAGCTCGCTGTCGTAGTCGTCTTCGATAATGAGTCCGTCAGTCTCTCCTGCCCATTGGAGCAGACGATGGCGAATGCCGGCCGGCATGACCGTTCCCGTCGGAAACTGATGGGACGGACTGACGTAGACCAAGCGAACGTTACTTTGCTCCAGATCATCGACCTGAAGGAGACCGCCCTTAATAGGAATGGGAACGATGGAATAGCCGCTGTTGCGAAAGATTTCCCGCCCCAGTCGGAATCCTGGCTCTTCAACGCCGATGCAGTCGTATTTACAGCGCAGTAAGTGCGTCAATATGCCCAGCAGGGAAATCGTACCGGCGCCGATGACAATCTGTGAAGGCGCTGCATGGACACCGCGTGTTTCATAGACGTAACGGCTCAGAGCACGGCGCAGATCAGGGACGCCCTGGTCGTCATTGGCCGCCAACAGGCGATCCGGCTCTGACAAAACACGATTCATGTACTTTCGCCAAATATCGAGGGGGAATCGCTCCAAGGCCATGTCGCCGCTGGCGAAGTCATAGTCATACACCGGCTGATGTACGATTTCCTGCACCCGCATTGGACGGCCTTCTTCCGGCAGTTGTTCCCGCCGGCCCAAGGAGGCTACTTCATAGCGTGCTTTGTGCCGGCGCAGGATATAGCCTTCACTGGCCAATTGGTAGTAGGCCTTTTCCACGGTCATCTTGCTGATGCCGGCAGCTTGAGCCAATTCACGCACAGAATCGAGACGCATACCGGCTACCATGCGGCTCGATTCTATTTCCTGGCGATAATATTCGTAAATTTGTACATAAAATGGTTTGCTGATAGATTTGTCGAGTTGCAGCATTGCATCCGGCCTAAGGCCCCTTCTCCCCTCTGTGGCGTCGCCATGTCTATGGTTGTCTCTGTAATATTATATTGTACCGAAAAATGCGCCGCCTGAAAAGGGGGATACCCGGCGATTCCTTGGCAAATCCATATATTTTCTTATAAAAACTATCTTATGCTCATAGCAGCCGCAATCGCAGCACCGACGGAGACCCCATCTTGGATGAGAATCGGATCGACGGAAATCTGTTTTTCCCGATTAGGACCTTCATTTTGGCAGGCCTGCATGGCATCTTCCATCATAACCAAGGCACCTCGAACGTGTTTTAAAACACCTCCGTCAATGGCAATGGTCTGACTCGGAATGGGCAGCTCTTTATATAAATGATGCAGAATACCACAGCCGACGGCGCCGACAAGCTGAGCTGAACGCACAAAAATAGCCGCTCCGATATGCCTTATGGGGCGCACATCTTCCAAGCAGACGATGCGATTCCACAGCCGCCCCATCGTAAGCCGGCCCTGTTGATCATCATCGTTCCCAATGATATCATTCATTGCTTCCGTCGTAAAAGGAGGCAGTTCCTGAGTGTCAAAGTAGGTCAACAGCGTTTGGCGAAAGAGTTCCGAGGCATAAGCGCCGCTCATCATCTTTTCCAGTTTATGCAGCCCCGGCTGAGACGATCCGGCATCGACAGCCTCATCCCAGTGATGACCCGTAACGCCGTTGTAATCGCCGGCCTCTAAGTTAACGATCATATTCCATTCCGGCTCATAATAACAGGCATTAAACCCGGTACCGCAGACCATACCGATACGGACCTTCTCCATCGTATAAGACGCCGACAGCAAGAGGGCCGTCGTATCATTTACAAGGGCCACGGGCTCGATGTCGCTGAGTCCCTGCCGCCGGAGCGCCGCTTTCAGCAAGGCGTTGACGTTCTCACCTTCGACCCCGGAAACGGCAATTTCCTTAGACCAGGAGAGGAGGCGGCCGTCTTCGATACCGGTCCGCTTCAAGGCGAAAGAAAAGGCGTGCCCCAGTCGATAAGACTGGCCGCTGCGAGCTACTTTGCCGACAAGACGGGCCAAGAAATCAAAGAGTTCTGACGCCGTCGTCGAAGAGGACAAGTAATCGTACTCACCGGCCACTTTCAGCGGTCGGGATACCTTTTTTTCGACGATATAGCAATGTCGTCCCAAGAGGCGAATCCGCGAGGCTCGAACATTAGTCCCGCCAAAGTCCAGTGCCAAAAATACGCCCTTTTCATCCCCTTCCGGCAGGGATGCATACGATTTTTCAGCCGAAACCGTGGCGCCGGCCTCACCGGCCAAGGCCCTGTCGATATCGGCCGAGAAATCACGGGAAATCGCCTGCAGCCGCTCATCAGGCAAGTAAAAATAGCGGGCAATATCCGTCCAATCCATCCGTTCATTCATGACAGTCATCACCTCTCGTGAGTTTATAATTTTATTATACTATGTTCCCTGTCACGCCGCCAGTCCGCCCTATTTCGACCATATCGGTCAGGGATACCGTTTGGTACTGATTGGCATAAAACGATTGACTTTTTCAGGCAATCGTCTATAATCAAAGGTAGAGTGAGACCGAAACAAAAGGCCGCACGAAGGGGTACACCACCTTGGGTGTAAGTCTTCGTGCGGCCTTTTTTTAATGCATAGAAAGGAGGGCCAGCATGATACGCATCAACGGCAAGGACATCGCAGCAGACGGCCAGAACCTGCTGTCTTATCTTACCGACCAGGCTTATCGCACAGACCGCATCGCCATCGAACTGAACGGCACGATCGTACCGCGTAAAGCTTATGACACGGTGACCTTAAAAGACGGCGATTCCATGGAAATCGTCCACTTTGTCGGCGGGGGCTAACCCTTCTGACTAAGCAGAAAACCTACACAATATAAAAGGAGTGTCTCCCAATGGAAAAGAAAGATACACTGGTCCTTGGCGGCCATGAATTCACGTCCCGTTTCATCTTAGGCTCCGGCAAATTTTCTGTCGACCTCATCAAGGCGGCAGTCGAACAAGGCGCCGCACAAATCGTCACCATGGCCCTGCGCCGCGTCGAAGCCGGTGAAAAAGACAATATCTTAGACTTCATCCCCAAAGACGTCACCCTGCTGCCCAATACGTCCAGCGCCAGAACGGCTGAAGAAGCCGTCCGCATCGCTCGTTTATCGCGGGAAATCGGCTGCGGCGACTTCATCAAAATCGAAGTCATGCGCGACTCCAAATACCTCCTGCCCGACAACAACGAAACGATCAAGGCTACGGAAATCCTCGCAAAAGAAGGTTTCGTCGTCCTGCCCTACATGTATCCTGACCTCTACGCAGCCCGGGCCCTCGTCGATGCCGGTGCCGCTGCCATCATGCCCTTAGCCTCTCCGATTGGCACCAATAAAGGCTTATCGACAAAGGACTTCATCCAGATTCTCATCGACGAAGTCGATCTGCCCATCATCGTCGACGCCGGCATCGGCCGTCCGTCCCAAGCCTGTGAAGCCATGGAAATGGGTGCCGCTGCTATCATGGCCAATACGGCTATCGCAACGGCCGGCGACCTTCCTCTCATGGCCAAGGCCTTCGGCGAAGCCATTCGCGCCGGCCGCAACGCCTATCTGTCCGGCCTCGGCCGCATCCGTGAAACGGCATCGGCTTCAGATCCGCTTACCGGTTTCTTAGGTGCCTGAGGAGGAATGCGATCATGACAGAAGAAAAACGTATCGACCATATGACCTACCTGCCGGGCATGGAAATCCTCGATTCCGACATGCTCGACCAAGTCGTCGCCATTCACGATTCATTTAACAATGAAGACTTTACCGCTAAAGACGTCCGCATGGCCTTATCGAAAGAACGCTTGGACCCGCGGGACTT
This sequence comes from Megasphaera massiliensis, assembly GCF_036305205.1. Lineage (NCBI taxonomy): Bacteria > Bacillati > Bacillota > Negativicutes > Veillonellales > Veillonellaceae > Megasphaera > Megasphaera massiliensis. The sequence goes on along the minus strand of NZ_JAXIXE010000033.1, from coordinate 35,224 downwards.
CATGGCCCTCTTATCGACGGCAGCTGCCCCGTTCCTCGAAGAAATGGCTCAAAAAGCCCATTTGGTCACGCGCCGCCACTTCGGCAACAACATTTCCATCATGACGCCGATTTATTTTGCCAACTACTGCGACAATCACTGCATCTACTGCGGATTCAACTCGCACAACAAAATAAAACGGGCCCGTCTGAACGACGAGGAACTTCACCAAGAATGCAAGAATATCGCCGACTCGGGCATTGAAGAAGTCATCATGCTGACCGGTGAAAGTCCGAAGATGAGCGACATCAAGTACATCGGCAACGCCGTCAAAATCGCTCGCCAGTACTTCCGTGTCATCAACATGGAAATATACCCGACCAACACCAAGGACTATACCTATCTCCACGAATGCGGCGCCGACTATGTCACTGTATTCCAGGAAACGTACAATTCCGACAAATACGAAACGCTCCACTTGGCCGGCCATAAACGAATCTTCCCGTACCGCTTCTATTCTCAGGAACGGGCTATTCTCGGCGGCATGCGCGGCGTCGGCTTCGCAGCCCTCTTAGGCCTCGACGACTACCAGAAAGACGCCCTGGCAACGGGCATGCACGCCTGGCTCATGCAGCGCAAGTACCCTCACGCTGAAATCTCCCTGTCCTGTCCGCGTCTCTGCCCGATCATCAACAACGACAAAATCAATCCAAAAGATGTCGATGAACGGAAGCTGACGCAAATCATCTGTGCCTATCGCTTATTCCTGCCTTACGCCAACATCGTCGTATCGAGCCGTGAAAGTGCTTCCTTCCGCAATGCCATCATGAAGATTGCAGCCACCAAGGTATCGGCCAGTGTCTGCGTCGGCATCGGCGGCCACCTGCATCAAGACGGGTCGGAAATGGGTGATGAACAGTTTGAAATCACCGACGGCCGTTCCTTCGACCAGATGTACGCTGACATCAAGAACATGGGCCTCCAGCCCCTCACGAGCGAGTATATTTATTTGTAATACTTATCTGATATCCACTATTAAATACCTATATAGAACTATGACAAAAGCAGGTCAGGACCTAATCCACCCCGACCTGCTTTTGTCGTAAACCCGCATGTTCTAAAGCGTTTAACTCATAGGAGGGCCCTATTATATTCTATTGGTATAATCATTGACGTTAGTATGAGATTACTGTATATTTGTAGTATAAAATACTCTAATATTCAGGTGATAATTGTGTTAAAAGTAGCTGCCATTACAAACCACGAACTTGCGGCGACAAACTACTGGGACCAGCTCGAACAAATTGCTGCATCCGACGTAGACTTCATCGTCCTTCGTGAAAAAACGCTCTCTGAAGATGACTACACGGACTATGCCAAACGGGCACTTCGCCTCTGCAGCATTCACCAAAAGACGTGTATCCTTCAACATTTTGGCAAAGTCGCCATTCGACTTCACATTCCTCGTTTCCAATGCTCCTTGTCATACCTTGAAAGCCACTCTTCCTTATTGTATTATATGACGACCCTTGGCGTTTCTGTCCATACCGTAGAAGAAGCCGTCCGAGCCGAAGAACTTGGCGCCACGTATATCATGGCCAGCCACGTCTTCCCGACAGACTGCAAACCGGCGGATAAACCGATCGGAGTCGATACGGTAAAGGCAATTTGCAGCGCCGTAAACATTCCCGTCTACGCCTTAGGCGGCGTAAACCCCACGACAGTATCCCAGCTTCAGGACTCCCAAGTTACCGGCGTAGCCTTGATGTCAGGTCTCATGACCTGCCCGGACGTCCCGGAATACTTGAAAGAACTTCGTTCCTAAAGAATAGGGGAGGGCTGTATGACGCAAGCATATATCATCATCGACATGCAAAATGATTTTATCGACGGCTCCTTAGGCACGCCTGAGGCTCAAGCCATCGTTCCCCATGTCGAAGCAAAAATCGTTGCCAGCAAAAAAGATACCGACCAAGAGACGGATCTGATTTTTACGCAGGATACCCATGACAGTGATTATCTGGAAACCCGGGAAGGTCAAAAACTCCCCATTGCCCACTGCATCAAGGATACGCGGGGCTGGCGCATCTGCAAACAGCTCCTGCCTTACACGCTCATGGCAGAGATTTTTGAAAAGCCGTCTTTCGGCTGCCCGGCCTTGGTCGATGAAGTCAAAGATTATGACCGACTCGTCCTCATGGGGCTTTGTACCGATATTTGTGTCGTTTCCAATGCGATTTTATTGAAGGCCCATTATCCGGAAAAAGAAATCGTCGTCGACAGCTCCTGCTGCGCCGGCTCTACACCGGAGGCCCATGAAATGGCTTTGAAGATTATGCAGAATTGTCAAATCGATATCGTATAACTTCATACGTAAAAGGCTGCACATCACACGGTGTGCAGCCTTTTTGCATTTGGCTATCAAACAGATAGTCCTGGCGAAATCAGGCAATGATGCCCGTAATCGTCGCCTTGTTTTGATTGTTATTGATCTTCTTTTCGTATCCTTTGAGAATAAGGCAGCCGATAATACCGCCAATGATCATGCCGGCAAAGGCCGTCATTTCCGGCGTCGCCTTTACCTGACCGCCCAAGATGTAGCCGATGATGCCGAAGACGATGATGAGCAGCAGCGGCACACCGAAACAGACGATGCCCTTGACCCCCATGCCGGCATCGGGAATATTAAACTGTACAAACTGGCCTTTCTTGGCACCAATGGGATTGACGGCGTCGATGACGACGTTGTCAGCGCACATGCTGTCACTGCACGGCGAGTACAGATTACTGCGATTGGTCTGGATCTTGACCAATCCGTCGGCACAAACCTCTTCAATGACACCCGTTCCTGTTCTCATATAAATCTCCCCTCGATAGGTAAATTAAGGCTTAAAAGCCCAGATCTTCTCCAACTAAGATAACTTTAATTCGTCCCTGGGGCTTACAGACCCGCGTCCGAACGACTTGAGCACAAATGCTTTCCGGTGTCGTACAGTGAGCACACATGCCCGTTTTAGCACAGGGCGTCCCGACATTCTGAAAGCGGCCGATATTTTTCGGCGACGCTACCGTATGGGCCCGTTCAATACCGATTTCAACCGTCGGAACGACTTTATTCATGCCGACGATGACGATGACCTGTTTCGGGCCGTAGCAAAGAGCTGCCACACGGTTGCCGTTGCCGTCGATGTTGATGAGCTGACCATCCTGAATGGCTGCGTTGGTCCCCATGATGAAGGTATCGCAGAGCAAGGCCTTACGCATCAATTCAACCCGTTCTTCCGGCGTCTTGGCAGAGTCGCGGTCGATGACCTGATTGTGTTCCAAGACATAGGGACGCAGGCCGATTTCATTGATCGAAGCCGAACCGCCCCAAGAGACGACATCCGTTTCCGGAATATAAGAAATCGCTTGCTTCAATGCCGCTTCAACCGTGGGACAGTATGTCGCCTCAAAGCCACGGGCTTCAAATTTCTTAGCCACTAACGGTCCTTTAATGTCATACATGCGGTGGGTCATATCCGTTCTATCCATTCTAAAACCTCCTATTTTGCCAGCATTAATTCTGCCGTAGCTTCGGCAGCTGGCGTGCCGTCGGCATGGGTTATACGCCCTTTCATGATAAATAAGCGACGACGGTGTACTTCCGGCCAACCTTCGATTTTAATCGTTTCGCCGATGCGGATGGCGCTGCGAAAGCGTATCTCGAGCCGTGCCGTATAGGCCGGTTTCCCCTCCGTGCGAAAGACATAGTCACCCATGACTTCATCCAATAAGGTACTGGTCAGACCGCCATGCATCCGATCTCCATAGCTTTCATGCTCTGCCTTCGGTGTAAAATAAGCCACACAGCGGCCGTCTTCTATATGCATATCCAGTTTCAGACCAATCGGGTTATCACGCCCGCAGCCGAAACAATGATTCGTAGCGCTAGCGCCTTCCATAACACACCCTCCTCTACTTTAATACTCTTTTATTATACTATATTTGGCAAGTCTCGTGAAAGATTCGGCAGGCATTGTGAACAGGTTCACCCGCTGCGAAAAGTTTAATTATTCGAAAATGGTTATCATCTTTATATTGACAATCGATTTCAAATAAACTATACTAAAGGCAACAAAGCGAAAGGAGGGCATACCGATATGAATTTAGATTGTGTGCTAATTAATCACTGTTCTCCGACTCTAGCGGGACTTAAACAGGCATCCCTTCTCTGTCTCCCCCGGCTCGAGGACGGTCAAACTTATGATGATTTAATTGAAAATTACAATCATAAATATAATGCTAAAGGATTATATTTTCGCATCTTGTATGCCTGTCCTAAGCGCACCTTGCTGTATGTATACCGTCCAAATGTAGTTTTAAGGTACATACAGCGGCGAGACATTTCTTCATTTTTGCAGCAATTCGGCTATGCAGACTGTCAGGATATATCGGCATTTTTAGACCGTCTCGCTTCGCGTTTTGCAGAAGACGGCTGCTTTCCTCACGAAGCAGGCATCTTTCTCGGCTATCCCTTGGAAGATGTCTGCGGATTCATTACCAATCGGGGAAACCACGCCAAACTCTGTGGTGAATGGAAGGTCTACGGCGATGTCCACGCCGCAGCCCGCACGTTCCAGCGCTATACCTGCTGCCGACAGGATTATTTAAATCGCTTTGCAATTGGGACAACATTAGAATCGCTCATCGTAGCATAAGGAGGATTTAATCATGGTAGAAATCGCATATTGGAGTGGAACAGGTAATACGGAAGCAATGGCAAGTGAAATTGAAGCAGCTGTCAAAGCTGCCGGTGCAGATGTAGAATCGGTTCGCTTCGAAGATACCACCGTCGATGATGTAGCCGGTAAAGACGTTATTTTGCTCGGCTGCCCGGCCATGGGTGCTGAAGAATTGGAAGACTCCATTGTCGAACCATTCTTTGCAGACCTCGCTCCCAAATTAAAAGGCAAGAAAGTCGGCCTCTTCGGCTCTTACGGCTGGGGCTCCGGCGAATGGATGGATAATTGGAAACAGCGTACGGAAGACGCTGGCGCCACCATCATCGGGACGGCTATCGTCAACGAAACGCCGGATAATGCTCCCGAGTGCAAAGAATTGGGCGAACTTGCCGCTAAGGCATAAGTTGTTTTAACTTCATATTCATTCTCCTCTAGGAAAGGGGCTGCATACCCGACACAGTATGCGGTCCCTTTTCTCATGTCTTAGCTGTTTTTTTCGATTGGGAACGTTTTTGATCCCAATTTTATACGTTTTTGTCAAGTGCCCATGCGATATCGATACAGTCATTCTCTACTTTCATGGTACGCATTCCCGCTGGCTATGCTACAATAATAACGGATTACATTCATTCTCATTTTTTATTTTTAAAGGAGGCTTTATTGCATGAGAGACCAGGTCTTTTCTATTTTACAGGCTGTCGGTCGCAGCTTCATGCTGCCTGTAGCCATACTACCTATCGCCGGTCTGCTTCTCGGTATCGGCGCGTCTTTCACAAACGCCACAACCATCCAGACCTATGGATTGGAAAACATTCTCGGGAATGGGACCATCCTTCATTCCCTGCTCACCATCATGAGTGATGCCGGCAACATCATCTTCGGCAACTTGCCGATCATCTTTGCCGTCGGCGTCGCCATCGGCATGGCCAAACAAGAAAAGGAAGTCGCAGCCTTGTCGGCTATGATTGCCTTTTTCGTCATGCACGCATCGACGAGTTCCGTCTTAAAATTGACGGGCAAGGTACTCGCCGACAATACCGTTTCCCCGGACGTCCTCGAAGGTACCATTGCCAACATCAACGGTATCATGTCCCTTCAAGAAGGCGTTTTCGGCGGCATCATCGTCGGTATCGGCGTCGCCTACCTGCACAACCGCTTTCATAAGATTGTCCTGCCCGATGCCTTATCGTTCTTCGGCGGCTCCCGTTTCGTTCCAATCATCTCGACCGTCGTCTACATGTTCGTCGGCATTGCCATGTACTTCATCTGGCCTGTCGTCCAGAACGGCATCTTTGCCCTCGGCGGTTTGGTAACCGGCACGGGATATGTCGGGACCCTCATCTTCGGTATCATCAAACGTGCCCTCATTCCGTTCGGCCTGCACCATGTCTTCTACCTGCCCTTCTGGCAGACCGGCGTCGGCGGCTCCATGATGATCGACGGCAAGCTCATCCAGGGCGGCCAGAACATCTTCTTTGCTCAGCTGGCCTCGCCGAACGTCGCTCATTTCAGTGCCGATGCAACGCGCTACTTCTCCGGTGAATTCATCTTCATGATTTTCGGTCTCCCCGGCGCAGCCCTTGCCATGTACCGCACGGCAAAACCGGAAAAGAAAAAGGTCGCCGGCGGCTTGCTCTTATCCGCAGCCTTGACGTCCATGTTCACCGGTATTACCGAACCGATTGAATTCTCCTTCCTCTTCGTCGCACCGATGCTGTTCTACGTCCAGGTCATCCTGGCCGGCGCAGCCTACATGATTGCCCATATCCTGAACATCGCCGTAGGCCTTACCTTCTCGGGCGGTCTCCTCGACCTCTTCATCTTCGGCATTCTGCAAGGCCAAGACAAGACGAGCTGGATGTACATCATCCCCGTCGGCATCATCTACTTCTTCCTGTATTACTTCATCTTCACCTTCCTCATCAAGCGCTTTAACTTAAAGACACCGGGCCGTGAAGACGATGATACGGCAACGAAGCTCTACACCAAAGCCGATGTCAAGGCCCGCGATGCCGCAGCCAAAGAAAGCTCAGCTGACAAGGCTTCCGGCGATGCCGTCAGCCAAACGATTACTCAGGCCCTCGGCGGCAGCCAAAACATCACCTCTGTCGATGCCTGCGCCACCCGCCTGCGCTGCACTGTTGCTGATTCCGCTCTGGTAAACGACGCAGCCCTGAAAGCAACCGGTGCCGTCGGCGTCATCAAGAGAGGTACCGGCGTTCAGGTCGTCTATGGTCCTCAGGTTGCCGTCATCAAATCCAATCTGGAAAATTACCTGGCAACCAATCCCCAGGACGGCCCCATCGAAGCCGCCCCGGAAGCCGCCCCGGAAGCGGCACCGGTTGAAGAGCCGAAAAAAGAAACAGCTCCAGAAAAATCAGACGCTGAAAAACGCTACTTCAACTCGCCATTCACAGGAGCCCTCCATCCGATTACGGAAGCTCCGGATGAAGCCTTTGCCGGAAAAATGACCGGCGACGGATTCTTCGTATATCCGGAAGATGGCGTAGTCTATGCACCGGAGGACAGTACCGTCACCTTCGTCTTCGATACGAAACATGCCCTCGGCATGACCACCGCCGACGGCGTCGAATACCTGCTGCACATCGGCATCGACACGGTCAACCTTAACGGCCAGGGCTTCAAAGTCTTCGTCGAAAACGGCCAGGAAGTAAAGAAAGGCGATAAACTGATGGAATTCGATGATGAATACATCAAAGCCAACGCGCCTTCTGACGCTTGCTTATGCATCTTCACCGACACGGACCAAGTCCCGGAAGTACACCTCGCTGCGAGCGGCAAGGTAAAAGCCGGCGACCAGGCTGTCTATTTCTAAGCCGATTACTAAGATAAAAAAATGAGATGCCCCTTCGGGAGCATCTCATTTTTTATACCCTTAATAGAGACTTTTATAGATTTCGTAAACGTCGTCATAAGACAAGGGAACAAAGTTATGGGCCATCAATCGGCCCTGGTTTTCCATGACCGACTTGGCAAATTCAGCCAGTTCCGCTTCCTTCACCCCGTATTCATGAAGGGCTTTCTTCGGCAGGATGACGTTAAGCAGTTTTTCCAGCTCATCATAGACGCCATCGGCATCGCAGCCTAAGATAGCCGCAATAAAGGCGTTGAGCCGGGCAATTTCCCCATCCGATTTAATCGTCATGTAATGCTTCATGACGCCGGTAAACATGGCGTAATTCGATTCACCGTGGGGCACGTGGTAGTTCGCTCCCAAGGGATAACTCATAGCGTGAACGGCAGCACAACCGGGAACGCTGAAGGCGATGCCGGCCCAGGTGCTGGCCAAAAGGAAATCTTTCATCAAGGGAAGGCGGGCTTCCGGACCGTGGTCGCGGATCTGTAAATAACCGCTGAGGATTCGTTCAATGGCCTGATAGCTGAAGACGCGGAAACTGGCGCTGGAATCAGGCGACAAGGCCGATTCGACAGCATGGACGAGAGCATCGATAGAACTCGTCGCAAAGACGGGAAAGGGCAGGGTCTTCAATAACTGGGAAATGAGGACGGCCTTATCGGCATAAAGGGCGTTACTCGCAATCCCCTTTTTCGTGTGGCGGCTGATGAGGGCCATGACCGAAACGTTGGTCACTTCACTGCCTGTGCCGCACGTCGTCGGAACCAAGATCAGTTCCCTTCCTTTTTCAATGGCCGTCTTCCCGTCAAAGAGGTCGAGAATCGGGCTGACCTTCTTCAAAACGAATAACTTACAAAGGTCCATGACCGTGCCGCCGCCGATGCCGATAATTCGTTTCACATCAGCCGGTATATCTCGGTAAATGGCTTCGGCCATCTCGTCAGACGGCTCGCCGCTGCCGTATTTTTCCTGAAAAAGAACGTGGCAGGGAAGATTCAAGACTTTAAAATTCGGTTCAAAAATATACTCATTGGTAATGATCAGGTCCCCTGCTCCCAGGTGAAAATCGGAAGCAAAGTCCCGGCACGTATCATAAGAGTAAATCGTCGGTTTAAGCTGTAATTCAATCATTCGAACAGACTCCTTTCAAAAGCAGTATGGCTATTATCTACAGTGTACAAAAATGCAAAGCGTTTTTCAACCGTATCGGCTCCATGCCATCCGTGATATAATATACCTATTATGGGAAAGGACGGGTTCTGGTGTTCCCTCTGGTCTTCAAAACCAGCGTGAGGGGTTAACAGCTTCTCAGGTGGGTTCGATCCCCCTTCCCCGCCATAATAAAGAGATTGCGAATCCCTTGTTGAAAAGCATCCATCCGGACAAGCCCCTAAGAACAAGATAGAAGACAACAAACAGCCCTTCCCGATTCGGAAAGGGCTTATTCTTTTAAGGAAGAACCGCTATATCGACGGTCAAAATTTTTGACCGGCCTTATCTTTTTTCAGCCACTCAATGAGGACATCTTCACGCCGTCTCTCGATGTTCTCCAGTTCTTCAGGCGTCCAGGGATAAAGACCGGTCCCCGTTTTAGCACCGAGGCGGCCTTCATCGACGCACTGTTTCAGGAGAGCCGCGCCTTCCTTATCGTCGGCCAAGTCGGCATTCAGATAGGCGGAAATATTGTAGAAGACGTCGAGACCGCCAAGATCGGCCGTTTCAAGAGGCCCCGTAACGCCGAGCCGCCGTCCGATACCGTATTTACAAATAAAATCAACCGTTTCTGCCGTTGCAATCCCGTCCTGAACACAATGAATGGCCTCGCGAAGGAGGGCAAACTGCAGGCGGTTACCGACAAAGCCTGGTGCTTCTTTTAAGAGCGCCGCCGGCTTTTTCCCGATTTTTTCCATGAGCTTCCACGTAATATCCACCGTTTCTCGGCTCGTCTTTTCACCGGGAACGACTTCCACCAAGGGCATGAGGTACGGCGGGTTCCAAAAATGGGCGACGACAAACCGTTCCGGATGGTCCAAGACGGACGACACTTCCGTCGGCGAGAATCCCGATGAATCGGTCGCAAAAATGACGTCCGGTGGAAGATATCCTTCTAATTCCCGGTACACCTGCTGTTTAACGACCATATCTTCAGCCACCGATTCAATGACAAAATCGGCATCACGGGCGGCTTCTTCAATCGTCGTAACGCCGTGAATCCGCTTCACCAAGGCCCTTTCCTCTTCATCAGTCAGCAGTTCATTAGCCTTCATAATGGCCAGCGTCGCCCGAATATTCCCCATAGCCCGTTCAATACTGGCATCCTTGCGGCCAAACATGTTTACGTCATAGCCATGACGGGCAAAGTCAATGGCCGTGCCAAAACCCATGGTGCCGCAGCCTAAATTGCAAATCCGTTTAATCTCGTTTACTTGTTTCATATCGTATCTCCCGTTCGCTGTGATATGCCGGTGAATGGGCCAAGACCGCGCAAAACCGGGTAAGCCACCATCTTACCGGCCTTATAGTATATATAATAAAGGACCGGCCTGTAAATCTCAATATAAAGATGAGTGAACACCGCCTAAAGCATAGCTGCACTACACAAAGACAGCGTAATCATCTGCACCGAAGGCTGCCGCCCCCCCTTTATAGAAATAGAAGCCTCCAAATCATGGTAAAAGGGCGGTTTCTCCAAGATTCGAAGGCTTTTATTTCTATGAGCAGGTTTTATCTATGAGCTTTTTAAAGGAAGGCCGGCGTGTGAAACCGACCGACAAAACTTATTTTTTCATAACTCGTGCTTTTCCGTCAGTTACCAGCTTGTCGTGCTGGTTGGTAACGGTAGTCCGGAATACAATCCGATGTTTGGCGTCGTCTTTTTCAATGCATTCAACCGTTGCCGTCAAGGTATCTCCATACAATACAGGCGCTAAAAAGCTGAGCTCCTGGTTCATGTAAATCGTATCGATACCGGGCAGTTCGGTTCCCAGTACAGCCGAAATGAGACCGGCTGAAATCATACCGTGGGCAATGCGCTGCTTAAAGAGCGAATTCTTTGCAAATTCCGCATTGACATGGACCGGGTTGAAATCGCCCGTAACCCCGGCAAAAGCATACACGTCGTGTTCAGAAATCGTCTTCGACACCGAGGCTCTGTCGCCTACATGGATGTCATCGTACGCAATATTTCTTGCCATCATATCACCTCCTTAAAAGAATATCTATACTTCTAAGCCCATGGGCTTATCTTCAAAAATACGACTGTCCATCAATTTGACATCCTTCATGATCGGCTTAAATTCCATGTGAGCCAATACATCTTTTTCTAAATCGATGCCCGGTGCAATTTCAATCAGTTCCATGCCTTCCGGCGTCAATTTAAAGACGGCTCGCTCCGTAACGTACAGCACGGGCTGTCCGACAGAATTGGCATAATCGCCGCTGAAGGTGATTTGTTCGACCTGTTTCAGGAACTTGTGGTTATGTCCCTCCTGATCGATGATCAATTTTCCGTCCCGGACCGACTCTTTCAGACCGCCGGCCGTAAAGGTGCCGCAATAAATGACCTTTTTAGAGTTCTGCGTAATGTTGATGAAACCGCCGCAGCCGGCAACACGGCCTTTGAACTTGCTGACATTGATATTCCCGTGCGCATCGGCTTCAGCCAGGCCCAAGATAGCCAGGTCGACGCCGCCGCCATCGTAAAAGTCAAACTGGTAGGGCTGATCGATGATGGCATGGGCATTGGTCGCGGCCCCGAAGCTTCCGCCGCCGGCAGGAACACCGCCGATCGTACCGGCTTCCGTCGTCAAGACCATGCCTTCAACACCTTCTTCTGCGGCAATGGAGGAAACGCCTTCGGGCATACCGATACCGAGGTTTACGACGGCATCGGGAATCAATTCCATGGCGCAGCGGCGGGCAATGATTTTGCGGTTAGTCAGTTCCATGGCCGGCAGTGAATCGACGGGAACTTTCAAATCGCCGTTAAAGGCCGGATTGAATTCATGATCCCAAGTCATGAGATGATCGGCTGTATCGCTTTGAACGATATAATCGACGAGTACGCCGGGAATCTTAATATCTTTCGGATCGAGGGTGCCGCGAGCAGCGACTTTTTTGACCTGAGCAATGACGATTCCGCCGCAGGCATGGACGGCTGCCGCAATGGACAGGGCTTCGCCGGTCCCGATTTCTTCTTCCATGGAAATATTGCCGTCCTGGTCCGCTGTCGTGCCCCGGATGATGCCCACGTTAAGGGACAGGGGCTTATACCAAAGCCATTCTTCGCCCTTCATATTGACGACTTCCACTAAGTCTTCCGTCGTCTGAGCATTTAATTTTCCGCCTTCTAAGCGGGGATCGACGAAGGTGCGCAGGCCGACCTTGGTAATCGTCCCCGGACGCTGGCCGGCAATATCCCGAAACCACTGGGAAATCGTGCCCTGCGGGAAGTTATAGGCAGCTACTTTATTGTCCATAACCAGCTTACCGATGCGCGGCGTCAAGTTAAAGTGACCGCCGACAATGCAGCGCAGCAACCCTTCTTCGCCGAGATGATTAAGTCCTCGTTCACCGCCGTCCCCTTGACCGGCGGCAAAGACGACGTTTAAATCTCGGGGCGTGCCCGTTTCCAGATAAGAAGCCTGGATTGCCTTCAATACGGCTTCGGGGATAATCCCGCCGACAAAACCGCTGGTAGCCAAGGTAGCTCCATTTTCAATCTTTTGCACAGCCTCAGCAGCTGTTATAAATTGTGCCATATCAACATCTCCTTTATCGTAACTAATCTATCCGTTAGTGAAGGCCTGTAACCGAGTAAATAAGGATGACTACAAAAACGGCAAAGGTCTTCAAGAGGGTAATTGCAAAAATATTTTTATAAGAACTCCGATGAGTTAATCCGCAAACGGCGAGCAAGGTAATGACGGCGCCGTTATGAGGCAGGGTATCGAGACCGCCAGACGCCATGGAGGCTACGCGGTGAAGGATTTCAGGACCCATGCCGATAGACGAGGCCCATGCCAGCCAGTCTTGGGACATCAATTCAAGGGCAATGGCCATACCGCCCGAAGCAGATCCGGTAATACCGGCCAAGGTCGTGACGCTGATCGCTTCCGATACCAACGGCGTACCGCCAATATGGATGTTGATCAAAGCGTGGGCTACGTGGGAAAAGCCCGGAAGCTGCGAAATAACATTGCCATAGCCGACTTCTGATGCCGTGTTCATGATGGCCAAGAGAGAACCGATGGCACCGGCATTGAGAATCTTGGTCAGGCGGTCGATTGATTTAATCTCCCCTTTACCGATGATAAGGGCTAAGAAAATCCCGACGACCAAGGCGATAATCAAGGACCAGATGCTGGCAACATTTTTAACCTGAGCCACGACGAGAGGCACGCCCTTCATGGACTGGAAGGGTTCGAGAATGGCCGGATGCCAAATGACGATTTCCGTAATGAGGAAGTTAATGACCAAGACCGCCAGCAAGGGAATACAGGCTAATTTCCAAGAAACCAAGACGGCATCCGGATTGTCTTCCGGTTCATTGACGGTATGATTCCCGTAGCCTTCCCCATTGGCGATGGCCTGTTTCAAGCAGCGGGTAAGATAAACGAGGCCGCCGCCATAGATAATGCAGGCACCGATGATGCCGGCGACAGGAGCGGCATACAGAGTCGTTCCGAAATAAGCCGTCGGGATGATATTTTGAATCTGCGGCGTCCCGGGCAGGCAGTCCATCGTCGCCGTGAAGGCGCCTAGGGCGATGATCCCCGGAAGTAAGCGTTTCGGATAATTCGCTTCCTTGAAAAGAGCAGCCGCGAAAGGATAAACGGCAAACACGACGACGAACAAGCTGACACCGCCATAGGTTAAGAGAGATGCTGCAATGACGATCGACATGACGGCTTTATGCGGTTCTTTCCCAAGGCCGGTAATGATCGCCTTGGCAATGCTTTTAGCCAGGCCCGTGTCTTCCATGACCTTACCAAAGATAGCGCCTAACAGGAAAATCGGGAAAAAGGACTTAATATAAGTGACGGCCTTGCCCATAAACAACTCCGTATAGGAAGGCATAATGGCCAGCCCCGATAATGAGGCAGCCAAGAGAGCCATAATGGGAGCCATCATGATAACGGAAAAACCGCGGTACGCAAAGGCAATCAATCCCAGCAAACTAAGAATAATAATGATTACACCAAAATCCATACGTATCACTCCTCATCGAATTTTTAAATCATTTTGTTATTAAGCTTGGCCCGAGATAAATGTTCCTTATTTCACATATCCAAATAAAAGGATGGGAACACGGACCGGAAGGGACGAACCTTCATGGGGTTCAAAGCATTACTTGGTTTATCACACGTGTAAATAATTGAGATTCATTTCTCGTATGCTTTTGTTGCCTACATCGTATCATCGCTGCTATGCCTTTGTAAAATACATCGATTTCATCCCTGTAATGAATAAATTTCACGTAAAAAAGCACCTGACTCCGAAGAGTCAAGTGCTAAAAAAATCAGATGTGCAGCTTCGATTTTTGAACTAAATCCAAAAAGAGTTTCATAGGTGTACTCAGAAATTTCTCCTGATGGTACGCCGCTAACGGAATCCAAGGAAGGGACGGATTACTGAGACGCAGGGCTTTTACTCGCTTACTGCAGAATTTTTGAATGATCGGCTTCGGTAAGATGGTGACTCCCTCGCCATGAGAAACGGCTTCTACCAATAAGTCCCATTGTGCGCTCTCCCTTTGAATCTTAGGCGTGAATCCGGCTTCCTTGCAAGATTCCACCATGCGGTCGTGAAGCATGAAAGATTTGTCGAGCGAAAAAAACGGCTGGTCCTTTAACTGGGAAAAAGAAACGGTATCATAATTAGCCAGGCGGTGACTCGTTGAGACGACACAAACCGCTTCCGACTCCATAATGGGGATTTTATTGACCTCCGGATGGTCAAAAGGCTCGATGATAATACCGATATCGACGGCACCGGCCTGTATCAGTGAAAAAACGGTTTGGGCTCCGATTTCCGTAATTTGCAGGGTGATTTCGGGATACATCTGCTGATATTGATGTAAAAGCGAATGAATGACCGTTACCGTAACAGGCGGTATCCCGAGAATCAACTTTCCCCGCTGACTGTGCAAAAGAGTCGCCAGCACTTCCGTTTCAGCCTGATAATTCGATACGATTTTGACGGCACTGTTGTAAAAAATTTCGCCGGCAGATGTCAATTTAAACTTACGAGCCTTACGATCGATGAGTTCCGTATTATACGTCTGTTCCAGATTTTTTATGGCCTTACTGATTGTCGATTGGCTGATAAAGAGAGATTCCGCAGCTCGGGTAATACTGTTTTCCCGCACGGTCTCGATAAAATAGGAAAAGTGGTTGATGTTCATAAGCATGCCTCCTTCTATATAAAATATGTCATCAAATCATTTTTTGACAATTCCCCATCCGAAAAGCCGGCATCAGTATAACCGTCGACGCAAATACAATCATCAGCTCCATGAAAATAGTTCATCCTCCCCATATAGTGAAGGCTGTCACCGAGATGACAGCCTTTTAATCAGTTTTCAAGGGCTTCTATCATCGACTCGAAAGCAGGTACATAATAGCGGGTAATCCGCTGCACCTTCGCCTCTACAGGTTCCGTACAGTCCGGACGGTACCGATCTTTCAACATGGACAGCCAAACCGATTCATCGACAAAGAGATGCCGTTCGTAAGCATCCAAAATCAATTCCTTCGGGGTCAACGAAATGGCAAGCGAGGGATTACTTTCCGAAAGATAATCGCGAAACACCTGCTGTCCCAAATCAAACTCATCCATAAACCAATGAACAATGCCGTGCAAAATAAATACATTCGACAAATCCTCTTTCTGTAAAGAAGAAAAATCGTTCAAGCCTTGTGAAAACAGATCAATGGTTTTCATAGACTCACCACCTTTTAACCATCTTATATACTTATCGTATAAAATAAAGGTTATAATTGCAAAAGACTTTAATTCATCAGCGGCTATACTTTTTTTCATCCATATGACCCATCTTGAATCCGGAAAAATCGAAGACCTATCCCTCCATTCCATTTTCATCGGATTATCCATGACGACATCGCAAGTGATAAAGCAACAATAGTAATTATACCATTAATCACTCCCTATGTATTTGCATAAATTAAAATTTCAATTGCGATTTATTTATGAGAGCGTAGTCGTCATTTAATAGCAACACCATAAGATTGTCTAAAAAACCTCTTTATCTGCAATCCTTATGTATATCTTTATATGGTCCGGGTAGACGCCTCCATCTAGTGAGCAGAAAAAATAGTTCCAAAATCAAAAGGGGACTCCAAAAATCGGAGTCCCTTTTTGAGCTTTACCTATTCAATTTATACACTTGGCGTTACGGTCTATCAGGTGATGCAATTCGCCCCTTATCCGCCGCCGGTCCGAAAATACGATAGTTTTCCTCTCTCGCAGTAATATGACGAGCATCGATAAACTCGAGGATTAACATGGATGCTTTTCGGCTGGAATGCGTAGCGTCCCGAAAATCCCCCAACGTCATTTTCCCATGTTCATTAAGGTAGTCATAGATAATATCAATGGCCTCTTCATACCTTTTTTTGGCAATGATATATTCAGGGGTCAAGAATATGAACTCTTCCCCTTGTTTCAATCGGGCCAGTTCCGCAATATCTGTTCCCGGTAGTATTCCATCATCAATTTTCACCGGATTAAATCCAGCGTCATCAACCATGTTCTGCAATTGTTTCAGCTGCTTCTTTTGCGCCTCCGTCAATTGAATCTTAAAGGAAGAGGCGGCTATATACTTTCCGTCCAATCGACAAGATTGATCTGCCGTCAACAGCGGAATCAACGCAGAAATTTCCTTATCCGGAATCTGCTTGGAAAACCGAGACCGGAACTCTTCCAAAGGCATTCCCGCCCGCAGCGGGTATTTATGATGATAATTGAGCAGCGCTTGTACAACCTTCCCTCTCAAAGATTTATAGGTATCTTTATGTATATATCCCTCTTTCATAGGGATGAGGATCCCCTCTGTGACCATACGGTTAACAGTGTCTGCTACTTCTGCTTTCGATATATGAACATATGCAGCCAAGTCATCCTTCGTGGCTACGATATTTTTAGTATTGATCAGAAAATCGCTAATAATCGCATCAAGATTCCCCTCCTCTTTAGTTTTAAGACTATCCAGTACATCTTGGTGAAACCTCCGATGCTTATGCGGAGCCGCATCAAGAACTTCACCACCACCAATCGTCATCATCGGGGAATAAGAGCGCAGGACAAATCGATCTCCATTTTTCACAAAAACAGACTCTTCCATTCGCAGCTGCAAAAAGCCTTCATGGCCCGGCTGAATACAATCTTCTCCGATAGGAACGATTCGTCCCATGACTTCCCGTGTACCGATCAGCACACGAACGCGGTCCCATAAGCCCATCGCAACCGGAGAGGTTTTCAAACACTGAACTTTGACGTCAAGCATCCACGATTCTTTTAAAGACGGTGATGACGAAACGACGTCGCCGCGTCGAATATCTTCAAGTCCAATATTGGCTAAATTAATGGCAGTACGATGCCGAGAGCCGGCATGCTTCACATTTTGTTCATGGATTTGTATGTTCCGTACCTTCGTCTTTTTAAGTTCCGGATATACATATAACTCGTCACCAATCCCTACCGTACCATCTAAAAGGGTACCGGTTACAACCGTCCCGAACCCCTTGACGCTAAAGGCTCGGTCAACATTCATGCGAGCTTCCCCTTTTTCTTCCATAGCCGGATTTCGTTCTGCCCATTCTTGAATCTTGGTCTTTAAAGTTTCAATACCATTCCCACTGACAGCATCGGTCTCTACCATATCGGCATCCTTCAATACGGTATCAGACAGCTGTTCTCGAATATCTTCCCGGACCAAATCCCGAAGTTCTGCATCAACGGTATCTACCTTCGTCAATACAATAATAAAATCACGAACGCCTAAAACGGTAAGGATGTCTATGTGTTCCCTCGTCTGAGGCATTACGCCTTCACCGGCATCAATAACGAGCAGCACCAGATTAATGCCCGGCAAGCCGGCCACCATGTTCTTTATAAATCGTTCATGTCCGGGGACATCGACGATTCCGACCCGTTGTCCATTCGGTAAATCCAAGTAAGCAAAGCCCAGATTGATAGACAGGCCTCTTTTCTTCTCTTCGGCCGTCGTGTCGGTTTCAATCCCCGTCAAGGCCTTGATCAGTGTCGTCTTTCCATGGTCGACGTGTCCCGCAGTTGCAATTACTAAATATGCCATCCCACATCATCCTTCCCCGACTTTATACATAAAAAAGGGGATGTCCCCTCTAAGCGAGATATCCCCTTTATAAATTATTCGGCTACGGCCTTCTTTAAGCCTTTGCGGACATATGTGAAACTGGTATAGATAACAACAGCAATGATGATCCATGTCAGCAGTTTCAAATCCATATTGACAATGATGTTGGTCGCAATAAGAACAGCTACTATCCCCGTCAGGGTAAAGCACAAGCTGATTTTTCTTGCATAGCTTCCTGCTGCAATAAATTCTTTACCTGCAACAGGCATTAATGCCGCCGCAGACCCCATCATGACGGGAAAAGCGACAATCGGATTCATGCCTAACATAAAGACCATTACCATGCAGGGCGCATATAAACCGCACCCCAATGTCATCAAAGCACCAAAAACAAAGTTCAAAACAATGGCAATAATTAATTTCGCACCATCTAAGCCGACAGCCGTATTACCGCTTCCCAAGAAATCGACGAACCCAACTTGTTTGCCAATCATAAGGATAGCCGTAAACAAAAGGGCAATACCTAAATAAAGTTGAACTTTTCGTTCCGGAAGTTTCGGAACCAACCGGCCGCCAATAGCAGCACCTGCAATGGCTGCAAAGATAAGCGAAAACAGCGTAAGCGGTTCAACTTCAACATTTTTAATAAAGATATACGCTTCCATCATGACAGGAACTGTAAAAGCAACATTCAACGTTCCCGGCAGCAATCGGTCATGTTCCAACTGTTTGGTCACATTCAACAGCATCGTAGACGTTGCAAAGCTCCCAATCCCGAAAACATCAAAAAAGTCTACCACAAAGCCGATGATGCAATTTACAATCCAGCTTCCATGACCCAGATCATGGCGATGTGCGTATAAATCGCGAATATAGAAAAACAGAAAATAAATCAATAAGACAGCTAATAAGCCAAGCAAAATGTGTACAATCATAAGGTTACCTCCCGTTTTCTAAAGCGGCATGTTTTCGTATAACCAACTTGATTGCAGCTAGGGCTTTAATAGCATCGACATGCGCAACGGCATTTTCACCGATGATCTCGGTTTCTCTGCCGTCAACAGACTTATTGATGTCCAATACACGCTTGGTGTATTCATTTTGG
The DNA here is from genome assembly GCF_036305205.1 of Megasphaera massiliensis. Classification (NCBI taxonomy): domain Bacteria; kingdom Bacillati; phylum Bacillota; class Negativicutes; order Veillonellales; family Veillonellaceae; genus Megasphaera; species Megasphaera massiliensis. The sequence goes on along the minus strand of NZ_JAXIXE010000033.1, from coordinate 16,181 downwards.
ACTACAAAGTTTGCCTGCTTGCCAATAAATTTGAGACCGACAACGCTTATCCCCCGTCGTCCTATTTGTTCCAGTGTGTTAACAAAATCAACGTCTGAATTTCCCCATCCGTCTGCGGAGACCACAGCGCCATCGCACTGCATCCCTTCCAGCCAGGCAGCCACGCGCTGTCCGACAAGATGTTTCATCCGGTTATCCTGCGGGGTTCCAACTACAATAACACCGGCAAAGTCAATATCAGGATCTCCTGCAAAGACGTTTACTAAGGGGTCTTCAAAATAATGTTTCGTCGTCTCTTTCGTAGAAGGACCTATACCCATGATTACGCCTCCTTTCTCTAGACCATAGCCCGCAACATTCCGTCACGAATCTCGTTGGCCGTAAGAAAAACAGGCATATTATTCATGTCAATAATGGAAACTCCTCCCGCAAATCCGCTCGGTTCAAAAGGAAAGACCATCGTATCATACATCGCACCTTGCCCGGCAACTTGTCGAACGAGTGCTACTTTCGGTTTTCCCGGATGCGATACTTCTTCATATTCATGGGTTTCGACAGCATCGCGCCCATCCATTTCCTTCAACATCACCCGTATATGCTGGATATAATCATCAGCAAGAGCAAACATTTCCAAGCAAAGCTTTCGGGTTAAAATACAATCTTTTTTAGCCAACATATCGATTACGATCAGGTAATCATCCTCTTTAGGCGTCCCCGGGCGTCCCCATTTGACATGATCATTTAATAGGCCTTCTGTCGACCCGAACTCATGCATCTGTTCGCCATCACGAATCGCCCCGCACAGGGCCACGCATACCCCGGTCAGGGTATGCGTAATGCCTGTACCGGGAGTTCCCAAAACCTTTGTCGATATAGGAATAAAATCCATAATCGTATTCGTTTCGAGATCCCGACAATGCGGTGGCAAGACATGAATGGTCAGTTGTTCAATGTCGGGGCAATCGTAAGAGAATGTTGTTGGAACTTGTAAACGATCCGGTTTCAGCTCAAAACGAGCTCCCACAGTAACATCCTGCATGTGAAATACTCGTATACGTAACGATTCGCCTCGCATTATCCCACCTGCTTTTCAGTCAATCATGCCTATTAAATATGTGCAATATATTCATACGGCAAGGGCACGATCTTCCCAGGCGTCTGAATGTCTTCCAAGGCCTGAAGCGTATCGCGTACAATGCCCAACTGCATCGGTATATTATGCGGTTCCCCTGCATTGGCCCCCATAGGAACACGAGGAGATACGGCACGCGGCGTACCGTTTTGACGTACGACGGGTGGTAATGCGGCAATAATAATGGTAGGAATTCCAATTTCTTCAATGGCTCGCTGCACGATCACGGCAGTTCTATGGCACGTGCCTCACCCAGCGGTTAAGATAACGCCATCGACATTTTCGTCTTTCAATCTTTGGGCAATTTCAGGACCCGTTTTATCGTGGAATACTTCCTGGTCACCGCCGCCGCCCATAAAGCCGTAGTGGAAGGGCGCCGTTTCTTTAATAAATCCTTCTTCGACCAACTCATGGAGTCTGTCGAGGGGGAACATGCAGTTAATATCCCGGTTAGCGTCCGTATTGTCATATCCCCCGTGGGAAATCATGAGTTCAGACGTCGGAGTATTATCGGGAATTTCCCGGAAAGACGTATCCCCGGCTAAGTTAAATCGAGGATCGGTTTTAACATGAGCACCGCAGGCAGAAGCCAAGGCAATTCGCATTTCACTCAAGGGCTTCGTCACGGGTGTAAAAATAGATTTAGGTGTAATCGGCACATAGATTTCTGACTGTAAGCCTTCAAATACAGTTACACGCATAAGGCGTTTCCTCCTTTAATCAGAATTAGATATCTTTTTTTCGTTCTCTCATAAGACGCTGCTGGTTGCGGATTGCTCGCACGTATTTATCGTTCGGCTCTTGCTCAAACACTTCCGGATAGGACATCAAAAATCCAACTTCTTGTCCTACTTCTAAGTCATAGTCGGAAATGATCATCCTCTTAGGAATCCGAAGCTGCCCCAGACGTCCTTTTAAGTCAATGACAACGCTGCCGCCATGTACTTCAATAATAATACCTTCATACATGCGTTCGCTTGACATGTACTTCAATTCATGTTCGGCCATTTTATCCATCTCCAGCAACAGCCCGATTAATCTTCAGGCTCATATTTTTCCAAACGCTTCTTACTCTTCGGCAATACCTGTTCATTGTCGACCAATTCAATCTTTTGACCGGTCTTCTTTTCAATGATGTCGATGTTATTCAACTTCACATTGACATTCCATTGCCGTTCAGCCGGTTTTATGGTACCGCCGCCAATAAGCGTCTTCAACATAGCCAGCTGGCGAATGGCATCTTCCCGGCACAATGTATTATTGCCAAGAATTTCGTTTTCAATGCCTTGCATGGATTTATTATTGTCGCACATAGCTCCCATGTACTTGTTGCCAACAACTAACGCGCCCTGCTTAGCGCAATAAGAAGCACCGACAACTTTCACACCCCGCTGTCCGATCTTTTCAATATGGGATGTAAAGTCAACATGGTTATTGCCAAAGCCTTCTGTCGTAACAATGGCACCATCGACGCCCAAGCATTCTACGGTCTGACCAACACGTCCGGATACATAGAACTTATCCGAGTTAGCTTGTGGTGATCCGACCAGCATAACGCCGACTAAGTCGATTTCTTCATCGTGGAGGGCTTCTAAAACCAAGGGTTCACGCCAATAGTGACGAGACATTTCCTTAGAGGCCGGTCCAATGCAAGTCAAAGCATGGATGCATCCGTCAAGGACTTCTAAGGGATTTACCATAACCGGAACATTCCCGAGGTCGACATTTGGCTTAGCCCCCAGCGTACCAACCGGTTCTACCGGCAGCAGCAGGTTATCATGCATAGCCCCTTGTCCCATAATTTCCTTAACGATGACGACTTTAGGCTTGCCCGGTCGACGATATTGGGTCAGCGTTTCTTTTTCAGTTACCAGTGATTCATCCGCTTTTTTGAGAGCTTCCCGAATTTCCTGGCAAATATAATCAGAAGCCCGATGAGCTGCTAAGGGGCCGGGGCGTTCCATATTCGCATGGGCACGAATCGTGACATTCGTCCGAATGAAGATTTCGCCCTTATCCGGGGAACCGGGGCGTCCCCACATGATATTGCGGTCCATTTCGCCTTCACTGGAGCCAAACTCGCCGATCTGTACACCATCATGATCCGTACCGGTAACCATGAAAACGACTCCGTCGAGGACGCGGGTTATACCTTCTCCGACTTCGCCTTCTACCTTGGTAGCAATCGGTTGTACGTCCATAATAGTATTGCTGTACTCACCATAGCGGTCCGGCGTAATAATATCTAATTCGATGTTTTCAACTAGTTCTTGAGACTCAACTGCTTCTTCGCAAATTCCGTCTTTGCGGATTGTCAAAGTTGTGCCTTCAATCTTTGTTTCATCACCAAAAACAACTTTTTCTATTTTAACATGGTCATGACGAACTTCACGAACCTTTACAGCTTCTTCCACGGCTTCGGGAATATCAGCACTTGAATCGGCAGGTGCTGCCGCAGCGATGGATTCAGCTGATTTGACCGATGTCGTATTCGTTACCGTCGGAGTCACAACTCCTGCGGATACGCCACCGATAGGAAATTCTAAGTCAATTCCCTTTCCTTCACTGATGTGAATTTTAACGGTTCCTGCTGTAGTAACAGCTTGAGAAACGGGCAAAGGTTCTGTCATTGGAACAGACGCTTCTTCTTCAATTACATCCTTGACCGGTTCGCTTTCTGCAGGTGCTTCGACAGCAGCCTTAATGCCATCAACCATCTCTGCCGTCAAAGGAACTAAAGAATCGGCGGTCTGTTTTAAAGTAGCCCCAATAACCTGTTCAATTTTCAGAACATTATCGGGAATGGTCAATAAGCCGGAATCTTCTAAATCCGCAAAAATTGCCGGATCCTCTAAATTAGCGGCTTCTAATACAGTGCCTGCTTCGGCACGGCAGCATAATACTGCAGGGTCTTTTGCGTGGTCTTTTGCCATTTCGGCTGTAATAGACATAAAGTCATCCTCCTTTTAAACTGTTTAATGTTTAAACATCATTGAGGAAGCTTTCGATACAGCTTGTGACCGTCAGCCCGCAGTACATGATCAGTATGATGATAAACTGGCACTCCTAACCTAGGAGCTACACCCATAACGGTGTTCGTTCAATTAGAGCATGTTCCAACAATTAAAACGTCTGCTCCAGCTTTTTTCAAAGCGATTACCGTTTCTGCCTGCCCCGGGCATTCGCCTGGCAAGTCACATCTGTATCGACCATTTACCTCAACCATTCGCTTGCATTGTTTCTTAGCGACTACCGTTGCGCCCATACTTTCGGCAATGTGCGTCAGGCGTTCTTCGGATCCGCCGCACTCACAAATCAAGATGCCGGCCTTACGAGATTCTTGTGGGAACGGCATGGCGATTAAGAAAGCTCCACTGGTTTTTGTTACCGGAGAATCTTCACTGCCGGCACGGCCGGTCTGAGGACCCCCAACGACGATTTCACCATAGGGTTTTATGTACCCGCCGGCCTTCATGATCAGTTCATGAGCCGTCGTTCCAATCGGGACGTCGACAAATACGCTTTCCTTCTGCTCCACTCTTCCCGATACGGTCAAATCTTTATCAATCGCCGGTTTTCTGTCTTCGATAGCTTCCGCGATATGCTTAATCGTTTCCACATTATCAATGCAAGCTCCGACAGCTCCCGGCAGTTGTCCCGGTTCCAGGACAATACCCATGATTTCCCGAACAATAACGCGTTCATCCCCGGCAGGATACATATCCGGCAGGCGGAAGACATCGATATTCGGCTCATCCTTCGTTTCCTTGATTAAGGCAACGACAGCCTTCTTATGCTTGGGTTTGATAGCAATATAGGCCTTCGGTGCTTTGGTTATTTCCATGCAGTACTTAATGCCGCGAACTAACTGTGCAGCCTGTGTTTCCATCTGATGGATATTATGGGCCAGCAGCGGTTCACATTCTGCTGCATTGGCGATAAATACACCGTTCGGAATCTCAGTTTTTAACTTAACGGCTGTCGGAAAACCGGCACCGCCTGCACCAACAACCCCGGCAGACTCAATGGCTTCTAAATTCGTCTGAAATTCAGGAATAGGCACATATGTCGTGAAATCCTGAACATCATCTGCAGCCATATGTATATCCGTATCCGTCACCTTCGTGATAGTACCGGAATAACTGGCATGGATGTTTGCTCCCAATCCGCCGGGAACGGCAATCAGCTGACCGCGTTTTACATATTCCCCTTCAGAAACAATGGCCTTACAAGGAGCTCCCACATGTTGTTTTAATGGCAATACAATGTTTTTCATTTTTTTCACCTCCTTTCAATAAAGTGATGAGCAGCCTCAAGTTTGTGCTTTTACGAACAAGCATAACTAAAGACACTTCATCTTAAATAAATTATCTCATGCGGTATCATTTGAAAAAATAGGACGATATTGACCAATTGTTGACCCATTATTGACTCAACATCGATTTCTTATACCGTAAAAATGGACATTTGTTAGACAACCTTATATAATAAGAACTATCCTATATGATAATGTTTCACACATTAATCAAATACTGTTATTAGTAAGTTAGGTCTATATGGATTTTTAAAAATACTCCGAGGTAGGCACCATGAAAAAATCAAATGCGTCAAGCTACTCATCAGCGTTAAAAAAATTGATTTCCTTTACGGAAGCCAGTTCAACTGAATTAGCTCAGTACATGGGATATGATATTTCTTATATCAGCAAGTGGAAAAGCGGAACGAAGTTGCCCTCCTCTCGTACCATTGAGCGTATTAATACTGAAATGGGAAAGTACTTTTCAGATTTAATTATTTCCAAAAAAATGACGGATGAGTTTTATGCCTATTTTCTAATCCCAACGGCTCAGAGCGACATTCCGTTTGCGATTGCTCAATATCTTTCCACAGCCTACCGCGATACGCTTCATAGCCACCGCACGGCGGCCGTAACGACAACGCCTCATTCGGCAATTCTTACCGATCCGAAAGACATAAAAGACCTATTCGCTGAACGTTTCAAAAAACAGTTGTTAAGTCAGAATCCCAGTACCGAACTGTTGATTCTCGGTGATTTTTGCGCGCTCTATGATGCCGGTTTTTGGCCGTGCTTACAAGAGGCCTCCGATCAGGGGATTCCGTTAAAGATAACCCTCGGTGTAAATCAAAAGAAGTTATCCGAAGATTGGCATTATACAAAAGCCCTTTACGATATCTTAAATCAATACCTCGGCTTCAACTTCACCTTATACGAATACGAAAACATATTTTTAAATAATCTGATTATCTTGAATAATAAATTTATCATTCAATACGCGCAGCAGCCGGACAATGCCTTCGGACTGTGCACCGCTATCGATGACCCCATTGCCGTCCAGACCGTTTCAAAAAGATTCAGATCAAAAAAACTGGCTGCCACACCTATTTTGAAAGGGATGAGTTCCCCTTGGAAAACCGACCTCGGTTATCGAACTTGGTTTTATGAACGAGCCCGCTTTTTCTTCTACCTGACAAATGGCATCGAATACCTGCTGCCTAATGAAGTATTCGACAACCTTAGTAAACAGCTGCCACCGAAAGAAGCCATGTCCATCCACCGCCTTCGCATTACCTGGGAGGAAATCATCAATAAATCCGATTTAAAATTAATGATTCCCAGCCCTTCGCTAATCCGCTATTTAGAAACAGGAAGTATTGACCTGACACAGTATCAATATAAGCTGAGCCCGCAAGAGAGAATTTCTCATTTGAAAAATATACTTGATTGTTTAAGAAACAATCCTAAAATACAGATCGGCTTACTATTCGCTTCTCCGGGATCAATTCAGAATCTGTCCTTCTATTCAAATTATAAAACCTCCTTTTTTAAAAAGAACGCGACTCATATCAAGCCAGAAGCAGATGCCTTCTATCTCATTGAGAATGCCGATTTAAATGAAAATTTTTTAAATTTATTTCACCAATTAAAAAACCTTCCCTCGTATCATGAATATACGGAAGAGGAAATTTCTGAAAAATATGTGCAGTATGCTCCCTTAACAAGGCGGATCATGTCAATTGACTCCGGTCAATAAAGAGTCAATCATTCAATAATTATTCCATGGAATACCAGTATTATTCATCCATCGCCCGTGATATAATAAAGTTGTCCTGGGGAGGGATGGGTTCTGGTGTTCCCTCTGGTCTTCAAAACCAGCATGAGGGGTTAGTAGCTTCTCAGGTGGGTTCGATTCCCACACTTTCCCGCCACATAAAATAAGACGCCTGTCACCATGGTGACAGGCGTCTTTTGTGTAGTTATACTATTTTTTTAGTCCATACCGGATAAAGACAAGGCTCACTTCATACAGAATGATCATGGGAACCGCCAACAATGACTGTGAAATCATATCCGTCGTCGGCGTGATGACGGCCGCAATTGCAAACGATATTACAATCACATATTTTCGAAAGCTTTTTAACTGTATCGACGAGACGAGCCCCATTCGGACTAATACTACCAAGGCTACGGGCAGATTGAAAATAACGCCGAAAGGCACGACCATGAGGACGGCAAAATCTAAATACCCGGCTAAAGACCATAACGGCTGTACCGATTCCATGGCAAAACTCATGAAAAAGCGGAGCCCTTGCGGCAAAACGATGAAGAAAGCAAAAGAAATCCCGCCTAAAAACAGCAAGGTCGACAAGGGAACAATGAGCAGTAACCCTTTCTTTTCCTGCTTGGTGAATGCCGGAAGTAAGAAAGCCCAAAACTGGTAAAACCAAACGGGAGAGGCTGCGACAACGCCGCTCCATAAAGCGATTTTCATATAAATCATAAAGGCTTCGGCCGGCTTCATGACATAGAGTTTTTCGACAGGGCTTGTCAAAAGGGCAACGATTGCATCGATCTGCCAGGCACAGACGGCCATTCCCATGGCTATGGCAACGGCTGATTTAATAATTCGTCGCCGCAGCTCCGTCAGATGATCCGTAATGGTCATGCTTTATCCGAAGATTGAACGGTCTGACTTTGAAGCTCTTCCGCCGTCTTTCCAGCATCTTTCCCCGGTTCATGCGCTTCATCCGTATTCACCGCATCCTTAAATTCATGAAGACTCTTTCCCAAAGCATGCCCAATCGTTGGCAGCTTTCCCGGCCCGAAAACGACCAAGGCAATGACTAAAATAAGCAATAATTCCGGTGCACCCAATCCAAACATCGCAGTTCCTCCTATTCACAAATAGCCTGTAACGCGGCAATCGCCTTGTCAACCTCGTCTTCCGTATTGTAGTGGCTGAATGAAAAGCGAACAGTCCCTGTAGGAAAGGTCGTCAGTGTTTTATGCGCCCACGGGGCACAATGGAGGCCGACACGCGTCAATATACCGTATTGATTTTCCAATTCAAAAGCCACTTGCGCATTGTCTTTACTGAATGAGGAGACAGAAACGACGGCCACTCGCTGTGCCGTATCTTTTCTCCCGGCGATAGTAAGATTGGGGATACTCTTGAGCCCTTCCAAAAAGCGTCGGGTCAAGACCATTTCCTTCTCATGAATTGTCGTAATGCCTTCCTCCAACAAATAGTTCAAGGAAGCATGAAGACCTATAATCCCCGGCAAGTTCATCGTTCCTGCTTCAAACTTATCCGGTAAAAAATCAGGAACGTCTTCACTATGCGATAAACTGCCCGTTCCTCCGCTAATAAGAGGTTGTATACGGGCCGCTAACTCGTCGGTGACAATAAAGCCCCCGATTCCCTGAGGGCCGAGCAGCCCTTTATGGCCGGTAAAGCAAAGAGCGTCAATATGCATATCCTCCATATGAATCGGCAGAACTCCGGCCGTTTGAGCACTATCGACAATAAACGTAAGTCCATGACGACGACAAAAATCTCCGACTTCCGTCAAGGGCATAACCGTTCCACAAACATTCGACGCATGAGTCATAATGACAGCCTTCGTGTTGGGACGAACCAGCGCTGCCGCTTCTTTTAGGCGCAACTCGCCTTGCTGCGTGCAGGGAATTCGATCAAAAGAAACACCGTCCCTTGTTAACTGAACTAAAGGGCGCATGACGGCATTGTGTTCCATCGACGATACCAAGACGTGATCTCCCGGCCGCAGCAGACCTTTTAAAACCATATTCAAACTCGTCGTAATATTGGCTGTAAAGATAACATTTTTACAATCGGGATAGCCAAACAGGCGGCTCAAGGCTACTCGCGTCTGGTATACGACATTTTCCATCTCATAGGCAGGACCATAGGAACCGCGGTTAATATTGACGCCGTAATTTGTAATAAAATCGCCGACTGCAGCCGCGACGGTCGGCGGCTTAGGAAAGGATGTACAGGCATTGTCCATATAAATTTTGTCCATAAAGATCTCTCCCCTACGTTAAATCAATCATTGGCAGCACACAGTTTACCAACAGCATCGGCGCGGCAGCGGCAGCAGTGCCTCATTTGTGCTACATATTGTTCCGCCTTATCCTGAACCCGTCGATGCTGTTCCGCCGTTAAAGGAGTCACCTGTTCAAACGGTGTGTTTTCTACCGGAATCATCGAAATACAATTCATGATGTCTACCTTCCAGGAAGCGCATTTCCTAGCAATATCGACGACGTGGTCTTCATTAATCCCCGGAATAACGACCGTATTTACCTTGACGGTCAGCCTTAACTCCTTCGCCATACGAATGCCTTCATCTTGTGCCCTCAATAAATAGCCGGCGCCAAGAGCCCCGTCCAGCTTTTGACCGTTTACACCGACAAAAGCATATATCTTACCGGCAATCTCCGGAGAAACGGCATTTACGGTAACCGTTAAATGCGTCACCCCCACGGCGGCCAAGTCCTTCACGTAGGCCGGCAGACCTAACCCATTCGTCGATACGCACAACATTAACTCCGGATAGGCCTCGTGAACGAGCTGAAAGGTCTCTAACGTCTGCTGAGCATCACAAAGCGGATCCCCCGGTCCGGCAATACCTACAACAGAAATATCAGACCGAGTATGCATAACCTTTCGCAAAAACGCAAGAGCCTCCTGCGGGGTATATACCCGATCGGTAACACCGGGGCGAGATTCATTGACACAACTGTACTTGCGGTTACAAAACTTGCACTGGATGTTGCAATGCGGTGCCACCGGCAAGTGGACGCGTCCCCAAGTGCGATGAGCACCATAGTTAAAGCAAGGATGTTTACTCATGTTTCTTCTTCCCCCAATAAATAGCATTATTATGGCAGACATGCAGACAGCTGCCGCAATTATTGCAGTTCATCTCTTCCGGCCTGGTTCCCATTTCACAGACACGTAAACAAGCATCACAATTGTCGCAGGCCGAAGTTTTCCGGATTCCAAAAAGAGAGATCTTCTTAACGATTTCAAACAGGCCTCCGGCAGGACAAATGAAACGGCACCATGCATTCGCAACAATAAGGCTGCCAATAATCAGTACGATAATGAAGATAGTCCGAGCCAGCCAAAACGGCGAAGCATGTTGAAAACTTAAGTAAATGGAATTGAAAACCTCTCCCGTTCGAATCGGAATCATCATTCTCGGATTATCCATGATGAAATAAATATAGGCACAGGCGACAATCAGAAGCGCCATTCCCAATTGTCCGAAGCGAAGTATCTTTTTACGGCTTCGTAATTTAAAGAGTGCCGCCTTGCCCAACACTTGATTTACAAAACCGACGGGACAAACCCACCCGCAAAAAGCACGGCCGACAAGGATGGCTGAAATAGGAATAATCAACCACGCCGTATAAAAATACGCGGTCAAACGCCCCCAGCAAGTAAGAACAGGGCAACTTTGACAGTTGACAAAGGGAACTAGAAAGGGACAGCGAAAAATGCCGTAAAAAGCCCATTTCCCAAGGCCACCTACCATGATCAATTGAACAATCCTCCGAATAACGGGTATCGTATAAAGCTTCTCTGTCAATGGTTTCATATTATCAGTCCTTTACTCCGAACTTCTCAATAAGCAATTTTCCCTTCGGCGAATATGCCGGAATAAACCCGTGCCGTTGAAAAGCATCCTGTGCCTCCTTATCGCACAGAAAATTGACATAGTCGTCAGCTAAAGCCCGATCCGGTGCTGAATTCATAACGCCGATAGTGAAGGTCCGCGGTCCCGGAGGGAAAAATTTCTCATCAATAGGAACAACATGAACCTTGCCTTCATACGCCGGCATGGTCGTCAGACGCCGTTCAACGATGGAGGCATCATAAGTCCCTTTCACGACTTTAGGCATCATCTTGATGACGCAGCTTTCTTTCTCAAGCATATTGCTTCGTACAGCCTGGTCAATCCCTGCATTTTTGATAATATTAGCCACGGCATCCCCGCCCGGAGGTGACGCCCCCAGAGGCAGAATTATGCGCACTCCCGGTTTTGCCAAATCATCGATGGTCTGTATCCCGGCAGGATTGTCGGCCGGCGTCACAATAACATATTCCGTAAAACATAACGGCTTGAAATATGCCATTTTCCCGGTTTTTCTCAAGGATTGCGCCAATTTTAAAACACGGCCGGCAAAGACATCCGTTGTAGCGCTGCCGCCAAGTAAAGATTTGCCAAGGGCACCGGCAAAGGCCCCGGTGTAATTAATATCGACCCCTCTTTTTTTCTCATACATCGCATTGACTTCGGTAAATGTCTCTGCTAAGCCCCCGCAAGACCAAACGGTAAGGCTCTTCGAATTAAAAAGAGCTGAATCTGCCAATGATACTTTTGGCAGTACAGCCGCCGCCGTAACAGCCAACATTGACTTTAAAAAAGTTCTTCTGGTGATTTCTCGCTTCTCGTCCATAGTCATCCTCCGCGCATAATATTGGTATATTTATCTATAAGTATACTCACCTCAAATTCCATGCGCAACCCGAATGCCATGGATTCTGCAGGCCAATAATAGTCAATTTAGCTTCAAAAAAGAGTCAATGAAATCAAGCTTTATGCATTTGTGAAATAATTTACTTTTTTCACACCGCATGATATAATCTAATTAATTATTAGCTCGACTATTTTTTTGTTAGGTCATTTTCATTTTAAAAAATCAAATTTAGTCAGGAGGTAGTGAAATGAGTTTAGAAAGGGAAAAAATTGCCATCATCATTGCAGGACTCATCATCGGGCTGATTGCAGGTCTGTTGGTCGTCGCCGGAAACCCGGCCAACATGGGGTTTTGTATCGCCTGCTTTATCCGTGATACCGTCGGAGGGTTGGGCCTGCATCGAGCCGGTGCCGTACAGTATATTCGACCTGAAATCATCGGCTTGTTACTGGGATCATTCATCCTCTCGTTAATTCGTCATGAACACGGCTCCCGCGGTGGTTCTTCTCCGGTGACCCGATTCATTTTAGGATTCTTCGTCATGATAGGCTGCCTGATGTTTTTAGGGTGCCCCTTCCGAATGATCCTGCGAATTGCCGGCGGTGACTGGAATGCCTTAGTCGGCCTCGCCGGTTTTGCCTGCGGCATCGGTGCCGGTGTCTTCTTCTTGAATCGCGGTTACTCCTTAAAGAGAACCTATACGCAAACCAAACTCGACGGCTTCATTATGCCGGCTGTTCAAATTATTATGCTGCTCTTATTAATTCTTGCACCGGCCTTTATCCTCTTTACCCCAGCCGGAGGCGGTCCCGGGGCCAAGCATGCTGCCGTTTGGATTTCATTGGGAGCCGGTCTCATCGTCGGCGCTTTGGCACAATATACCCGCTTTTGCATGGTAGGCGGAATCCGTGATTTCATCTTATTCCGTGAAACAAAATTATTACTCGGCTTTATCGCCCTCTTAGTTGCCGCCTTCGCCGTAAATCTGGCTGTCGGCAATTTCCATCCCGGTTTTACGGGACAACCTATCGCCCATGCCGACGGACTTTGGAACTTCTTAGGCATGCTCTTAGCCGGTTTCGGTTGCGCCCTTCTCGGCGGCTGCCCCATGCGCCAGCTTATTTTAACCGGTGAAGGCAACACCGATTCGGCCGTTACCTTCCTGGGCTTGGCTGCCGGCGCTGCCTTTGCCCATAACTTTGCCTTAGCGGCTTCGGGAAATGGCCCGACCATGAACGGTAAATACGGAGTCATCATCGGATTGATCGTCGTTTTAATCATTGCCATCGTAAACACATATTCGCAAAAGAAAGCTATGAATTGAGGTGAGACACATGATGATAGATGCCAGAGGTTATTCCTGCCCGGAACCGGTTATTATGGTAAAAAAAGCTTTAGAACAACAAAGGGACGACAAAACCTGTGAAGTACTGGTAGACAACCACGCTGCCCTTGAAAACATCACTCGTTTCGTCACCCACCAAGGATACGCCGTAGAATCGGCCGAACAGGGAGACGATTTTCTCCTGAAAATCACACGGAAGTAGTGAAAGCCATGTACTACGTCGCATTATTTTATTCCCATTTCGGTGCCATTCGATTCATCAATTCCCTTCCCGAAAGCATTGTCGAGAAGCGGATGATGCCTGTCCCCCGCTCCCTAAGCGCATCTTGCGGGACCTGCGTCCGTTTTAAAGGTCCCGATGACTACACCTTTACCGTCGACGAAAGTCATGAGGTCGAACAAATCGTAAAAGAAACGAAGGACGGTTATGTCATCGTCTTTAAATCAGAATAGAGCACAAACGACAAAAGTACCGTTGCTGTATACCATGCAGCAACGGTACTTTTGTATAACTCGACAAGATACGTGGCGTTCATCAAATCAGCGCTAATTATGAAGTGAGTCCAACCAAAGAAATGTACAAAGAAGAGCATCTTTGCTACAATATAAGGAAATATCATATCTTTACCTTCTATCACCGGTTATTCATAAAACGCGGGAATTTTACTCCCCCTCACAACAAACAGACTGGTTGATGAAAAATAAATAATCAACAGTTTGTCGACTTCATTATAATAAAATTCTCGACGGCTAAAATTAATTGTTAACGCTAAATAACGATATAGTCAACGGTAGGTGAATCATGAAAGATAGTAAGTTACACAATCCAACCTTGCGAGTACTCAACATATTAGAAACTGTCTGTGCCAATAATAAGGGACTGACACTGACAGCCATTTCAAACCAAACAGGAATTGCGAAGGGAACGCTTTATCCAATTGTAATGACCTTGATCCATGAAAGATATCTACAAATACATGATTCTGCAATTACAATAGGGCAACAGTGCTTTAAGCTGGGCAATGCTTATGAACACTCACTGAATTATCTGTCAATAATTCGCCCCTATATGCAAGAAATTGTAAATCGCTGTGATGAAATCTGTCAGCTAGGCATATTGGATGGCCCCGATGTATTATACATAGAAAAAAAAGAGCCCGACCAAGCCATCCGAATTACATCGTATGTAGGAAAAGCCTTGGCCGCTTCTGCGACGGCCTTAGGGAAAGTACTGTTATCCGGGTTGAGTGATGAAATGATTCGTGAATTATATACCCATGGATTAACACGCTATACAGAAAAAACAACCGTCGATATAGAGACCCTATTAGAGCAAGTCAAAATCGTTAAAGCAAAAGGATATGCTCATGAAATCGGTGAATCCCACATTGAAGTAGAGTGTTTAGCCGTCCCGATTCGCCAAGGCCCCGATATCCTGGCTGCCTTAAGCGTTAGTCTCCCCATCTTCCGTTCTACACCAGAAAAAATTCAATCTATTGTTTCACTGCTAAAGCAGCAAGTTCATCTTATTGAACATGAAATCAATCAGATGCCTTCAAAACAAATCTCTATATAATGATCAACAAATGACGCCCCTTCTGGAGGAATCTATCCCTTCGGAAGGGGTTTTATTACGAGCCATCATAAACAGTGATATTTATATGAATAATTACTATAAGAATGACTCTTTTGAATATTGACGACCGTTTTTATAAGTGATACAGTTAAACCGTGGTAAGTATATACAAATTAAGTTAGAATATACGAACAAAAAGAGGTGTGTATGAATGGATTGTAAATATTTTTGCCCCATTTTAACGTCTGTCAATTCAGATGGAACGGTGAATTATGAAGAGATGCATCAATTCTATGATCAAATCTTAGATGCCGGTATCGATGGCATTTTAGTGGGTGGCAGCGCCGGAGAATTTTATGCATTTACCTACGATGAAATCAAAGCAATGATAACAGATGCCGTAAAGTATATCAACAAAAGAGGCTTTGTTTTAGCCGGCACAGGTCGTATGGCAAAATCTGAAACTATCAGTCTTTCCAACGCCGTCATTGACGCCGGTGCTGACGCGGTCATCATTGTCGGTCCATACTATTGCGGATGTACACAGGAAAATGTATTCCAGTATTATGATGATGTAATGGGACAAATTCATGGTAACATTTTCCTTTATAATTTTGCCGATCGCACAGGATATGATGTTTCGGAAAAAACGATACTGCGACTCATCAAAAAACACTCGAATTTCATTGGCGTAAAAGATACGCATCCGATGTTACGCCATACACAACGATACATTCAGGAAATAAAGAGCCAGTATCCGAATTTCATGGTATTTACGGGATATGATAATAACTGTATCCCCTCTGTCCTTTCCGGCGGCAACGGCTGTATCGGTGCTTTATCCAATGTCTATCCGGAAATGTGCCATCAGGCAGCTGAAGCCCTTCGTAATGAAGATTTATCCGCACTCCGCTCCAGCCAACGTCAAATTGATAAACGCATGAAATTCTATGAAGTATATCCGACCTTCAACCCGGTAATGAAATGGGCTTTAAAAGAATTAGGCCAGCCTATGCAGGAAAATTGCAAGGCGCCGCTCGTCCCATTAACTGCTGAAGAAAAACAAAAACTAAGTTCTGCCGCCGATGAGCTTTGGCGCAACAAATAAAAATAAGCTGCCGTTTTGAATCGACCCTTTAAAGTTGGACCAAAATCCAACTTTAAGGGGTCATATCATTTGAACTGCTACCCGTCAAGTAGACACTCGAAAAAACATAAATAGATTTTGTTTCTGCCACCGGTTTCCGGTGGCAGTTTTTTATGCTGCCAGCCAATAGCTGGCATGTTTTTCCATTGGCGTTACTACTCCCAGATTTCT
>NZ_JAXIXE010000032.1:0-20757 GCF_036305205.1 Megasphaera massiliensis | reverse complement strand
TATAGGTATACAGTGGGGATTGACTGAAACAAATGAATCCGGTACGGCCTGGGTATCATTTCCAATTTCTTTTAAAATACGAATTCCGATTGTAGTAGCTATTCATAACGGATTAGATGCGGTATCTGCTTATATATCTAGCGAGAATCGCAATACTACCCAAGTGGCTATAGTTTTACGTAAAAATACCGATCATTCGAAGCTAAGCGGATGGGGTGTAGGTTGGATAGCAATTGGCTTTTAATAACCGATGATCAAAACTTTTGTAGATGAATCCTGGTCGAGCACATTGCCGCCGTTTGTGATAGTTTTAGCTATAACTTGACATGATGCTAACGATTGATTGTAAAACGCAGATGATATTGACACGGATTGATTTTCTCGCCATGCATATGGATTTTCTTCCTGTGCTACGGCGTACAGTACTCTATTTTGCAATGCGATTGGATACGTAAATGTTAAGACTCCACCCCATTGGCTGCTTACGGCACTTCCCCACTGTTCAATAGCCGATGGCAATTATATAAAATTTTGTATCTGTATCAAAACTCTTTTCCCCGTATAGTGCACAGCGACTTCTTGAGTCTAAATAGACGGCAGCGTGATAAACTATGTGACTATTATTCATGTGTGTTAATACGGCACTCGCTGATTTATTGGGGAAAATTAATGGATAGTTAAAGTATCCGAAATTCAAACCATTAGTTATCGTTAAACCTCCCCACTGTTTAGCATCCTAATGCTAAGACAGTAACATTAGTCTTCAAACCGCCGGACCAATAATTTATAATCTGTACACTATTTTGGGTTACAGCATTTATGCTTGCACCTTCTGTTTGATTTGCCATCGCGCTTGAATTAGATAATCGTCCCCAGGTGTCGCTAAGAACCGCAGTTATACCCTTGGTTGGGAACGCTATTGGTAGAATAATATAGGTTCCTTCATCATTATCGAGAGTTTCGGACTTAGTTACCCACTGTTTAAGAGCCTATTGTGATGATGTAAAATTTTGTATCCGTCAGAAATGTAGTTTCGCCATACAACGCACAGCGGCTTCGAGAGTCTAAATAGACTGCGGCATGTAAAACTGTATGGTTATTATTCATATGCGTTAAAACGACAGACTTCGCTTGAGTTGGATAAATCAGTGGGTATGTAAAGTATCCGAAGTTTGAGCCACTACTTATTGTGATATTTCCCCACTGTCTACTTACTGCCGATGGCGATAATCCATACAGGGGTATCGGTCCATCCGGAATCGTATGCTTTTCCATTTTCGATGCCTACGGCACCTGGAGATGAGCCCTGGTGACAAATCGAATACGCATAGACGGAGCAGCTTAGCGGCAAGTTAAAATCATGCCCGACATTCCTGTCGGATGCAAGCGCATATACCCACTGTTTCATTAAAAGAAAGAATGTGATTCCAATGCTTTTAGTCTACTAATTATCAATTAAATTACAGAAAATGAGAAACGCTGAATTATGCTGATTATGGCTGTTTTGGGGGGTTCTAAATGTTTTCAAAAAGGTGAATTTTATGAAATTTTAAAATAGCAGATTATGATCAGAGAAAAACGCCATAGGACGCTTTTAGTATGCATCCTCGGCGTTTTTGTTTTGAGCAGATCATGAGCAATTTATTGTAAGAGTTCGATACATTTTCTGAGTTGTCGGATTGATTTATGGGTGTAGACGCGGTCAGTAATGTCTCCGTTGGCATGGCCAAGAATTTTTCTTTTAGCATTTTCATTAGCATTGGCGTTATCAAGCAATGTAGCAAATGTATGCCGGGTGTCGTGTGGAGTATGGCGCTGGCCATTGATACGGTTCATGACTTTATTCCAGATGGATGAACGATACCGAGAATAATCATAAGGTTTGCCAGATTGATCACTGATGAGATATGCTCCTGGACCGTGAAGTCTTACTTCAACGATAGGAAGAATTCGCGAGTGAATAGGTACAACGCGGATGCCGGCGGCTGTTTTAGACTTCGTTATCCGAAGATAACGTTGCCGTAAATTAATATTTTTCTTTTCCAGTTCCAACAGTTCACTTACACGTAATCCAGAATAGAGAAGAATGAGGATAGTATCACAGCCAGGAAAATCAGCAATATTCCAAAGTCTATTGATTTTTTGACGTGAAAAAATGTGGTGCGGATATACTGGCCGATTCTTGCCAATTGATAGCAACTCGGCATAGTTCGTGCTGCAGATATTTGATTTTTGAGCGTATTTAAACAGTAGACTTAATAAATTCTTGACTTTTTTGCAACTAGAATACGAGAGGTTTTGGCGATGGCGCATATTATCAATGACAGCCTGAAGCTCTAAGAATTGTAAGTCGGCGAATGGTCGGGTATATAATGCGGCACAATGTTTGAAAGAATTTTGGTAACTGACTTTGGTACTCTCAGACAGTTCGGCTCCTTCAGCTAAATGGAAAGGATACCATCTGTAATATAATTCTGAAAATGTGATGCTTTTTCTGCGAGAAGGAAGGTGATTGGGATGATGTTCTTCATAATACCGAGCTTGAAATATTTTTGCTTCGTATGCACTTTCAAAAGCAGCAATGTAATGCTGCTTCCCTTCTACCGTAGCTATAAAAGCATACGGCCTCCTCCGTGAACCGGACATAAGACGAATACAACCATATCCGTTAGGATTTTTCATAATATCACTCCTCATTTATTGTTAATAATATTGTATTATAGGAGGAAAACTATGTTTCATACCAATGTTGATTTTTATGGGGTCGGATTTGATGATAAAGGATTCCGTGTCATAGCTCGTATTTGCGATTTTAATCCAGAAAAATCTCGAAATAAAGAAAAAGTAGAAGCACTATTATCAGAAATTGAACAGACAGAAAATGTAGCTGTTGCAGAGATTGTAGATGCTGATACATACAATAAGTATCTCAATAGCGGATGTATCAGAGATGCCAAAACCGGACAGCCTGTCACATACGTTCCGCCGGAGCCAACTGCTGAAGAAATAGCTACAAACAAGCAAGCGGCGCTTGATGCGGAATATACGTCAGCACAACAAGCTCTGGGACAGTCATTGCTAGTTGCAAACCTCAACGGCGATACAGATACCGCCGAAAGTATCCAAAGCGAATTTGCGGATCTGACTGCATACTACAAGGAACAGAGTGGTGCTATCGCAGCCGAACTTGTGGCGGCAACAGAAGGGAGCGATAAATAATGGCTTTTAAATTAAAGAAAAGATGCAAATTCTGTGCCCATCCGTTGAGAGATGATGGCACATGTCAGAACCTGAAATGCGTGAATTATACTGAAGAAACGCAAAGCGAAAGCAACGAACAGGGAACAACGAAAGCAGGTGGTGAATCATAATGAATACACTACTTGCTTTTTTTCACGAGATCGCCCCATCCGGTCATCAAATCGGATGGGGAACAGCAGTGTCATGTATTGGCACTGCGTTTTCGTATTTAATTGGTTGGAATGATGTGATTGAGGCTCTATTAGTGGCCATGGCTATTGATTATATTACGGGAATTTTGGCAGCATATATCAACCCTGATATGCAACTAAATAGTCAGCGTGGATTTAAAGGAATATGCAAAAAAATCGTGATATTGTTATTGGTTGCATTGGCTCATGAATTAGATCGAGCAACTGGGCAACCTGCTGTACAATCACTGGTTGTGTGGTTTTTCCTTGGAAATGAAGGACTATCAATTATTGAAAATTCAGCCAAAGCGGGATTGCCTATCCCACAAAAACTACGAGATACACTAGAACAATTAACCGATAAGAAAGGAGAAGAAAAATCATGAAAGTATTTTTAAATCCTGGTCATGCGCCGAACGGGAAGCCGGATCCGGGTGCCGTCAATGAAGAAACGGGCCTGCGTGAATGTGATGTAGCTCTGGCCGTCGGTAAAGCTGTAGCAAGCTATTTGAACGCGGTGGGGGTAGAAACTGAATTGCTTCAGTCAGACAGTTTGTATGAAATTTGCGAAACCGCAAATTCCAGTGGCGCTGATTATTTCATTTCTATTCATTGCAATTCTGCAGATAGCCCGGCGGCACTTGGGACAGAAACGTTCTGTTATCCTGGGTCAACAAATGGGTATAAACTGGCAGGATGTGTGCAACAGCAAATTATAGACACGATGCATACAGTAGACCGAGGCGTGAAAGAAGCAGTGCCAGGGAAGAATGGCCTTTATGTTATCAGTAATACTGATTGCCCTGCAATTCTTGTCGAGCTGGCATTTATTAGCAATGATCATGACGAATCACTGTTGGCAATGAAGCAGGATGAATTTGCCGCGGCAATCGCCAGAGGTGTAACCGATTTTCAAATTATTTCATGATTGGGAGGAATGTAGAATGAGCAAATGGACGGAAGTACGGGACGGCTTAGTAGATGCACTTAACGTTGATGAAGTCACGGAAGTCGC
This sequence comes from Megasphaera massiliensis, assembly GCF_036305205.1. Taxonomy (NCBI): domain Bacteria; kingdom Bacillati; phylum Bacillota; class Negativicutes; order Veillonellales; family Veillonellaceae; genus Megasphaera; species Megasphaera massiliensis. The sequence continues at coordinate 16,311 of NZ_JAXIXE010000032.1, read as the reverse complement.
GAAAACTCAGATTGTATCCAGCATGACAAATGAAGGTATGGATGCTATTGAAGCGGTGGCGGACAAATTTGTGGCGCAGATTCAGGCGCAGGCAGGCGCTGAAACAGGCTGGAACAAAGCCCGCGATTTGATTATTCTGCCGCTTGTAATCAATTGTTCTATTTGGTTGATGAAGCTGGTATTTAGCAAGAGCACAACCGACACGACAGCAAAGGCATAGTAGAAAAATACAAATAGTTTGTTCAATGACATGAAAAAGCCCTGGCACATCGCCAGGGCTTTTTTGACTTGACAAATAAACATACAGTGATATATAATTAACAAAGATGTTAATTATATAAACAATACAGTAGACACGAAGGAGAGGCTTGATATGATAACTAATTATGGAAAAATCCTACGTAAGATTAGGATAGATAGGGATGAGCGGCTGAAAGATATGGCAGCGAAACTTGGTATCACATCTGCTTATTTGTCTTCGATAGAAAATGGCAAACGACAAATTCCGGATAATATGACTGCATCAGTTGCAGAAATTTATCAATTAAATCAGACAACAATTGCGGAATTAGAAAAAGCTGAAGATGATACACGAACTAACATTCAAATTAGTTTTGCTGACGCCAACGCTAATCAAAAAGCGACCGTTTTAAAATTAGCAAGACAGTTTTCAAACCTAAGCGATGAACAACTAGCTGAAATTAGAAAAATTTTGAGTCGGAAGGATGGTTGATACATGACTGGTATTATTGTTGATCCATTATCTTTAAAACAAATCAGAGAATTTGCAAGGAAAATCCGCATCATGTTTGGACTAGAAGAAGATGGTTATGTGGATATTGTCAGGATTTACGAATACATTCTTCAAAGTATCGGGGTAACTTTTGAAATAGTCGATTGTGCTTCGATGGGAGATAAGCATGGAGAAACATTGATCGGAAAAAATGTTATAAGGATTAGAGAAGACGTGTATGACCGTGCTTGTAAAGGGTATGGCAGGGATCGGTTAACCATGGCTCATGAATTAGGACATTTGTTGTTGCATAATATGAAAAATTTATCATTAGCAAGAAATACCAGCGATAAAGTAGCAGCTTACTGCGATCCAGAGTGGCAAGCCAATGCTTTTGCTGGTGAATTACTGGCACCACACAAATTTTTACAAGGGAAAAGTGTGGAAAAAATTGCTAATAGCTACGGGATATCAATTAGCGCGGCTCAAGTTCAAAAAAATAGAAGGAAGGGATAGATATGTTTACATTAAAAAAACAGCCACCTAGTGGCTGAATAACCAGGTGACTGTTGCCGTATACTATTGAGTTGCAGCTAAATAGTATACGATGTACCTCATAATGAGGCTAACCTAAAATATGATTTCAAAGCTATTTTAGCATTATGAAGCGCGTTTTGCAACAGTCTCCGGAAGGGAGACTCATATGAAATCAACCAATTGGATTGAATCTGATGGAGTTGGCCGGTGGGTATGCTGTAAAGAATACACTAATCGATGGGGACAGCGCATGGTAGCCTCTAATTACGGATACAAATACTGGCGTTTCTTTATAAAAAGCAAAAAACACTAGAACTGCATAAACTGCAGATGTCAATTATAGGGACGAAGTTAGCCTATCTCTGTTTTTGACTAAGTGTATTTATATTAATATGTATTATATAAGACGAGAACATAAGCTCGGCAAATTAAATAACTTGATTAACGACAAAGTCCCAGCATTACGCTGGGACTTATTTTTTACAAGAATATACAATAAATTTGTGTTTTTCTATTGACTAAATACCGCATATACGGTATAATATAAATATAGAGAGGGGGTGATAAAAATGGATGATGATACAAAGTTTTGGATTTCGGTCACGCTAACAGTCATAGGCTTGATATTACAAGCCTTAGGACTTAGAGAAAAGACCAAACCAAAAAAGCCTCGCAAACGTCATAGCCGTCGGAAGCACAAACGTTAGCAAGGCGAGAGTGGGAAGGGGGCGAAGCCCCCGACCTGCTCTTATTATATCAAAAGGAGCGAAAAAAATGAAGAAAATAACTATATTTGGAATTATTTTTGTACTAGGTGTCATCATGGCCAACTTTGATTTTAAATTCGATTGGTATAGTATCAAGACATTTGTTTCAGGAGGGATGGTAGGAGCATGGATAATGATTTTAGTGAAAAAGCATTGAAAGAAGTAATGAGTTTGGAAGAAGCTGCCGAACGCTGGGGAAAAGCAACGGATACACTGAGACAGGCATGTATCGAAAGGCAGGGACGGCCACCACGATTCAACATTGGAGTGGAAGCAAAAAAGTCTAAACGAATTTGGCTTGTAACTAAGACTGGCATGGAACGGCTTTATGGGCCAGAACCGAAAAATAATCGCTAAGCGACACATTTTGAGCATATGAAGTGATTTATATAAAACGTTAAAAGGTTAGAATGAACGTTTATGCAGTTCACCATCAAAAGCCATCAACATTTTGTTGATGGCTTTTTTACGAATCTTTTTTCCTTTTGACAGTGTCCTATCCATGCTATAATAAGTAAATACGTTGGATCAGATGAAAGGGATGTATACTCGATGAAAGTTCAATTGGAAGACTTATTGAAAGCTTTTGAATTAAATAATCCGTACCTTAAATTCTATGTACATAAAGATGACGGCAAATTGACCTTGGTGACTGAAATTCCCGGGAATGAACCGACCGATAATGACGTAGCGGCTCATCCTGACGACTATATCAAACTGCCGACGCAGGCCGATTTGGATCTGCCCGAAATGATAAAGGGCTTTGTTCCCATGATGAAGGATGCCGACCAGCGTGCAGCCTTTGCTGCCTCTATCGAAGCCGGCAAGTCCTTAAGCCAGCTCGAACAGGAACTGCGGAATATGGGACTCGTCAAATATTGGTACACCTTCCAGCAGATGGAATTCGAAAAGATTGCCAAGAAATGGTGCGAAGACCATGGAATTTCGTATGAAGCATAAAGACCGGGAGGTTTTGTCATGAAAATTTCAGATGTCGGAGAATTCGGCTTAATCGATATTATCAAAGAAAATACCTTATATCATCCGGAAAATGTCGTCATCGGCATCGGTGATGACGGCGCTGTCTACCGGACGACGCCGGGCTGGCAGCAGGTAACGGTCATCGATACGATGGTCCAAAACAGCCACTTCATTATTGGAAAGACGGCCCAGTGGTATGACGTCGGCTTTAAATCGGTAGCGTCCAATCTCAGCGATATTGCAGCCATGGGAGCCGTCCCGACGCAGGTCGTCTTGTCGACGGCACTGACATCGTCCATGGAAATCGATGATGTCGTCGAACTGTATCGCGGTATCAAGGATATCTGCCGGCAGTATGAAGTCAATATCCTCGGCGGCGATACGGTCATGGCGAAAGAAGGTGCCGTCATCACCGTCGCTGCCTTCGGTGAAATCGAAGCCGGAAAAGCCCTGCGGCGCAGCGGCGCTAAGGACGGGGACATCATTGCCGTCTCTCATACGGTCGGCGACTCTTCGGGCGGCCTCGATGTACTGCTCCAAGGAAAAGGCGGCTACGAATCCTTGAAAAAGGCCCATCAATGCCCGGTGCCGCGCATCGAATTAGGCCGGCTCTTGGTAAAACATGGCTGCCACAGCCTGAATGATATCAGCGACGGCCTTGCCAGTGAAGCCAATGAAATCGCAAAAGCCAGCGGCGTGGAACTGGTCATCGACGGCAGTGCCGTTCCGACCAGTGCGGAATTGAAGGCCTGGGCTGACGAATCGGGTAAACACCTGCTGAACTTCGTCTTTAACGGCGGCGAAGACTATGAATTGGTCTTCACCATGGCCCCTGATGATTTTAAAGCCCTTAAATCCGACTATCCCGACGTTACGCCTATCGGTACTGTCCGCGCAGGCGTCGGGCGAGTACTGCTGCAGCATGACGGGAAAGAGTCGGTCCTCTTGCCCAAGGGCTGGGATCACTTTGAGAGGAGATAAACCTATGTCAATCGATATAAAAACGCACTCCGAGGCAGAAACCATCGCCCTCGGCGCCTTTTTAGGCCCCTTGCTGACGGATGGTTCTGTCTTGGCTCTGCGCGGTGACCTGGGCGCCGGCAAGACCCACTTTGTCCAGGGCATTGCCAAGGGAATGGGGATTGACGATGTCGTCGTCAGCCCGACTTTTACATTATTAAATTACTATGAAAATAAAATTCCTCTTCAGCACTTCGATTTTTATCGCTTGGAAGAAGAATATGAACTCGACGATCTGGGATTTGAAGACTATATCGACAGTGGTGTCACGGTCATCGAATGGTCTGAAAAATTCCCGGACCGCCTGCCTGACGATGCAGCTGTCGTCACCATCGAAAAGATGAGCCCGACGGAACGCCTGTTTCACTTCGACTTTTCCGGAAATCGCTGGCAGTCTATAGAAAATGAGGTACAGAAATATGCTCTTAGCCATTGAAACATCGAGCCTCGTATCGAGTGTCGCCTTGCTCCACGAAGACACCCTGCGGGCTGAACTTACGATCCAGGCACGGCTGACCCATTCAGAACAGCTCATGCCCCATATTGCCGACATGCTGGCCAAAGCCTCGGTTACGAAATCTCAAATCGACGGCGTGGCCGTGTCCGTCGGCCCCGGTTCTTTTACGGGTCTGCGCATCGGTCTTGCGACGGCCAAGGGACTTTCCTTTGCCTGGAATGTTCCCATCGTCGGCGTGACCACCCCCATCAGCCTGGCCTATAATTTTGTCGGTACATCCGACCGGGTATGCACCTTGATCGATGCCCAAAAGGGCAATGTCTACGCCGGCGTCTACCGCTGGGATCGGACCAAGCTGGTGACGGAAAAAGACATTTATATCGCACCGCTCACAGAAGTGTTGGATACCTTGGAAGGCGAAGGACAGCCCGTCGTCTTCTGCGGCGACGGCTCCTTGAAAGGGCGGGGGAAAATCGAAGGCCGGACCTATCTTTTCCGCATGGCACCGCCGACGATGGTCATTCCCCGTGCCGGAAGCGTAGCCCTCGGGGCAAACGTCCGCTTTGCCGCCGGTGATTACGACGACTGCATGACCTTGACTCCGTCGTACCTTCGCCGCAGTGAAGCCGAAGTCCTTTGGGAAAAACGGCACGGCAGCGCACCATGTCAGTAACGATCAGAAGGGCCGTGCTTCAGGACTTGCCGGACATCATCGCCATTGAAGAGGCGTCCTTTTCTTCCCCCTGGTCTCACCAATCCCTGCGGGCAGAATTCGATAACCGCGTCGCCCGCTATTATGTCTTGGAAACAGGCGACGGGACGGTGGCAGCCTATGCCGATCTGTGGCTTATTGCCGACGAAGGTCAATTGGCTAACATCGCCGTCCGCCCGTCGGCCAGGGGATTCGGATACGGCGAAACCTTGCTGCGGACGGCTATGGAAGCTCTGTTTCATGACGGCTGCCGCTCCGTTTTCTTGGAAGTACGCCTGTCGAATGGGGCCGCCATTGCCTTATATGAAAAGCTGGGCTACGAAAAGACGGCCATTCGCAAGGGCTATTATTCTCAGCCTGTAGAAGATGCTTACATTATGAACTGCACCAAAGAAAATTATCGATGGCTCAGCCATTTATTATAGAAAAGGATGAAATCTATGTACACCTTAGCACTCGAAACCAGTTGTGACGAAACGTCGGCTGCCGTCATCGAAGACGGCCGTCACATTCGCTCCAATATCATATCGACGCAGGTACCGATCCACCGGAAATTCGGCGGTGTCGTACCGGAAATCGCCTCGCGTCAACACATTGAATACGTCATGCCCATCATCAAAGAAGCCCTCGATACGGCCAAGGTCACCCTCGCCGATATCGACCATATCGGCGTCACCTACGGCCCGGGCTTGGTCGGCGCCCTCTTAGTCGGTGTGGCTGCGGCCAAGGCCATCAGCTTTGCTGCCGATAAGCCCTTGGTCGGCGTCAACCACATGGAAGGCCATATTTTTGCCAACTTCCTCAGCCATCCCGAACTGGAACCGCCCTTTTTGGCCCTCGTCGTTTCCGGCGGCCATACGCAGCTCGTCCAGATCAATGACTATAACTCCTTCAAGCTCATGGGCCAGACCCGCGACGATGCGGCCGGCGAAGCCTTCGACAAGATTGCCCGGGTCATGGGCTATCCCTATCCCGGCGGCCCGCAGATTGAAAAGCTGGCCAAAGACGGCAATCCTGATGCCATTGAGTTTCCGAAAGCCCTTCATGAACGGCATAACTTTGAATTCAGCTTCAGCGGCTTGAAATCGGCCGTCCTCAACTATCTTCATACCCAGGAACAGCGGGGCGAGTCCTATAATGCCGCTGACGTCGCCGCCAGCTTCCAAAAGACCGTCGTCGAAACCTTGGTGGAAAAGACGATGGATGCTGCTTCGTACAGCCGGGCCAAAAAAATCGTCCTGGCCGGCGGCGTCTCTGCCAATGGCTGCCTGTCGGCGGCCATGCAGGAGGCCTGCGATAAAAAGGGCTATGCCTTTTACCATCCCGATCCGATCCTTTGCACCGATAACGGAGCCATGATTGGCTGTCGGGCTTACTATATGGCTAAGGCCGGCTGCTTTGCCGATTTGACACTCAATGCGAAACCGGCCCTGCCGATTACCGGGGAATAATCTTTGAGGCCGTACTGGGGGGATTTCCGTGACTGCACTTGCACCCATTTGCCGGACAGCCAGCACGCTGTCGCCGGTTCAGATCCATATCTTACAAAATAGTGAAGAGCTGCTGCAGTTTGCCAGCGACTTGTCGCACCGGGAGCTCTTCGTCTACGTGCCCGGACGGCGTAAGGGGACGCTGGTCCTGGCCGCTCATCGGACGCCGCTGTTGCAGAAGGGGCGGCAAAATGAACTGGCCGAACCGGGGACGGTCTTTTCTCATTATGAAGAACCTTTCAACTATCAGGTCTTTCAAGACGGCAAGGCCATGCATGGGGAAAAGGAAATCGAATACGGCCGTACAGCGCCCATTGTGGCTTATCCCTTTGTCGATAACGGCGGCAGGACCATTGCCGTCATCGCCTTTGTCGGCGTCGTCGAGGATAACCGGGAGTTATTGACGGAAACGGCGTTTCTCTCCCTCCAAGTGCCGATGGATTTTCATTCCATGTACCGGCCCTTATCGATTCAGGACGGCGTCGTCCTGGTCAACTGCAACGGCATCGTCATTTATGCCGACGACATGGCCGACAGTATCCTCCACATGTGCGGTCAGCACGGGATCATTACGGGGACCAATATTTACAATACCAGCCTCGATGTGACCGGCGGCAAACAGGTCTTGGCCACGGCCAACGGCCTGGCGGACGATATCACTGTCGGCGATGCCGTCGTGTCGCGGCGGGTCATTCCCATTTTGCAGCGCGGCAAGGTGCGGCGCGTCATTTCCATCTTGACGGAACGGACCGAACTCCATCGCAAAGAAGCGGAATTGATGGTCAAGACGTCGGTCATCAAGGAAATCCACCACCGGGTCAAAAATAATTTGCAGACCATTGCCAGCCTGCTGCGGATGCAGATGCGGCGGACGGCCAGCGACGAAGCACGGGACGTCTTAAAGGAGAGCCTGAATCGGATCTTGAGCATTGCTCTGGTCCATGAAACCCTGTCCTATGACGACGATGAAAACATCAATTTGTCCGACGTCGCTCAAAAATTGCTCAACCTCCTGGCCCACAGCTTGGTCAGTAAGGAATGCCGCGTCGAAACGAAGTTTTCCGGCCAAAAGCTGCTCCTTTCTTCCGATGTCGTCACGTCTTTGGCCCTGATCCTCAATGAACTCATTACCAATGCCATCATCCACGGCTTTGAAGGCCGGTCGGACGGCGTGATTTCCATTGCGATTCGCTGTGAAGGAGAATCTTGCGTCATTACCGTCTGTGACGACGGCGTCGGCATGGACCAGACCGAAAAGGAAACGACGCGAAAACATCTCGGCATGGCCATCGTGCAAACGCTGATCGAAAAGGATCTGCACGGAACGATTGCCTTTTCTAAGGCGCAGCCGCAGGGGACGGCGGCGGTCATTCGCTTTCCATTGTCAAAGAGGGGAGACTAAAACATGGGGTATCGCATTGTAATAGGGGACGATGAATCGATTATTCGAATGGATTTATGTGAAATGCTGGAAGATGCCGGCCACACCGTCGTCGGTGAAGCGGCAGACGGACTGGAGGCCCTGGAATTGGTGCGCCGGGAAAAGCCGGATATCGTCTTATTAGATATCAAGATGCCGCGCCTGGACGGCATCCACGCTGCCCGCATGATCGGTCATGAAGGATTGGCGCCGGTGCTGCTCCTTACGGCATACAGCCAGGAGGACATGGTCGATAAAGCGAAAGACTCGGGCGTTCTCGGCTACCTGGTAAAACCGGTGAGCCCGGTAAACCTCTTTCCGGCCATTGAAATCGCCATGGCTCAATTCAGCCGCCAGCGGGAAGCAGCCAAGCAGCTGGAAGAGATGAACGACCGGATCGAAACGCGCAAGGCCGTCGATCGGGCCAAGGGATGTCTCATGGACTTATATCATATTTCAGAAGACGAAGCCTATAGGCGCCTCCAGCAATACAGCATGAAGAACCGTAAACCCTTGAAAACAGTGGCCGAATCGGTCATTGCCGGAGCGGAAAAGATAAAAGGTCAAAAAAAATAAAGCCGTTAAAGAAAAAGTTGAGGCCCAAGCCTTGACTTTTTCACCTTTAATGGCTAATATATATATTGTAAGTTAGCACTCAGAAGTGAAGAGTGCTGATAAAGACTAGCAACTTACGTCTAAGGAGGAATATACAATGTTAAAACCGTTAGGAGATCGCGTCGTTATCCGCGTATTGGAACAAGAAGAAAAAACTGCAAGCGGTATCTTTTTACCGGACACCGCTAAAGAAAAACCGAGTCAGGGTGAAGTCATCGCCGTCGGTTCGGGCAAGCTTCTGGATGACGGGAAACGCCTTGCATTGGATGTTAAAGTTGGCGATAAAATCATTTTCTCGAAATATGCCGGTACGGAAGTCAAATTCGAAGGCACCGATTATTTAATCGTCAGCGAACGCGACATTCTGGCTATTATCTAATAAATTAAAACTACTGACTTTTCATATAGGAGTGTGTTAAAGATGGCAAAACAGATTTTGTTCAATGAAGATGCACGTCGTGCTCTCGGCAAAGGCGTCGACGCTTTGGCAAATGCCGTAAAAGTTACCTTGGGGCCTAAAGGCCGCAACGTCGTTCTCGATAAAAAATTCGGGGCTCCGACGATCACCAACGATGGTGTTACCATCGCCCGCGATATCGAATTGGAAGATCCCTTTGAAAATATGGGCGCTCAGCTCGTCAAAGAAGTCGCTACCAAGACCAACGACGTAGCCGGTGACGGCACGACGACGGCTACGATCCTGGCTCAGGCTATGATCGAAGAAGGCATGCGCAACGTCGCTGCCGGTGCCAATCCGATGATCCTCAAACGAGGCATTGAAAAAGCTACGGCGAAACTCGTCGAAGAAATCAAAAAACGTTCGATCCCCGTTTCCGACAAAGCTTCCATCGCTCAGGTAGCTTCTATCTCTGCAGATGACGAAGAAGTCGGCGGCCTCATCGCTGACGCTATGGAAAAAGTCGGCAATGACGGCGTCATCACCGTTGAAGAATCGAAGACCATGGGCACGCAGCTCTCCGTCGTCGAAGGCATGCAGTTCGACCGAGGCTACATCTCCCCGTACATGGTATCCGATCCGGATAAGATGGAAGCTGTCATGAGCGAACCGTATATCCTCATTACGGACCGCAAGATCGCTTCGATCCAGGAAATGCTCCCGGTTCTCGAAAAAGTCGTTCAGTCCGGCAAAGAACTGCTCATCATCGCTGAAGACGTCGAAGGCGAAGCTCTCGCTACCTTGGTCGTCAACCGCCTCCGCGGCACCTTCAAAGCCGTTGCTGTTAAAGCTCCGGGCTTCGGCGACCGCCGCAAAGCGATGCTTCAGGATATTGCAACCCTTACGGGTGCTACGGTCATCACAGAAGATGTCGGCCGTAAACTCGACAGCGTTACCATGGAAGACCTCGGCACGGCTCGCCAGGTCCGCGTAACGAAAGATGAAACGACGATCGTTGAAGGCCACGGCGATGCTCAGGCCATCAAAGAACGCGTAGCTCAGATCAAATCTCAGATCGCTGACACGACGTCTGATTTCGATAAAGAAAAACTCCAGGAACGTTTGGCTAAGATGTCCGGCGGTGTCGCTGTCATCGAAGTCGGCGCTGCTACGGAAGTCGAATTGAAAGATAAGAAATATCGTCTCGAAGATGCCCTCAACGCTACTCGCGCAGCTGTTGAAGAAGGTATCGTATCGGGCGGCGGCACGACGCTCATCGACATCCTCCCGGCCCTCGACGAATTCAAAGAAGAAGGCGACATTCAGACCGGTATCAACCTCGTCAAACGCGCTGTTGAAGCTCCGCTCCGTCAGATCGCTGAAAACGCCGGCCTCGAAGGCTCGGTCATCGTCGCTCAGGTTAAAGCATCTGAAGACGGCGTAGGCTTCAATGCCCTTAAAGAAGAATATGTCGATATGGTTAAAGCCGGTATCGTCGATCCGGCCAAAGTAACCCGTACGGCTCTTCAGAATGCAGCTTCCATCGCAGCTCTCGTCCTCACGACGGAAACCTTGGTTGCTGACAAACCGGAACCGGCTCCGGCAGCTCCGGCAGCACCGGCCGGTATGGGCGGCATGCCCGGCATGATGTAAGATCGTCCGGTTAGAATACACTGACTGTACTCTCCTTAAAGAAACCTGTCTCATGGCAGGTTTCTTTTTTTTGCATACCAAACAATCTTGACTTTTACAGGGACGGCGAGTACCATAAAGAAGTTCAATTTTGCAAAAAGGAGGACTCTCATGCTTCGCACTATTCCTTTAAAATATGTACTGCCCCTCTTAGGGCTTACCGTATCGGCCTTTATTTTCAATACATCGGAATTCATGCCCATCGGGCTGCTCATCGATATTTCCCAGTCCTTCGGGATGACCGAAGACCAGACGGGCATCATGATTACCATCTACGCCTGGATGGTGGCCTTATTGTCCCTGCCGCTGATGCTGGTGCTCTACCGCATTGAACTGCGGAAACTCTTATTGGCGACGCTCAGCGTCTTTGCGTTAGGGCAATTCCTGTCGGGGATTGCCGTCAACTATCCCATGCTGGTCGCAGCCCGTATCCTGGTCGCCTGTGCCCACTCTGTTTTCTGGTCCATTGCGGCACCCATGGCGGCCCGCTTAGTCACCAGGGTACATCGGCCTCTGGCCCTGAGCATGATCATTACCGGCTCGTCCGTAGCCATGATCTTCGGCCTTCCCTTGGGGCGGGTCATCGGCCTTTATGCCGGTTGGCGCATGACCTTTGTCAGCATCACCGTCGTGGCCTTGTTGGTTTTGGTCTACTTGTTCCGTTTCGTCCCGTCCCAGCGCAGCCATTCGTCTTTTTCGCGGGACGAATTGCCGCGACTCTTAAAAAATCCCCTCGTCGTCAGCGTCTACTTGATCTCCGTCCTGTTTGCGACGGCCTATTTTACCGTTTACAGCTATATCGAACCTTTCTTGAAGCTGGTAGCGCAGTTCAGTGCTGACGGCATTACGTCGACGCTCATGCTCCTCGGCGTCAGCGGCCTCATGGGCAGCTATATTTTCTCTCATTTTTACAATCACTACCGCTACGGCATCATCCGCCTGGGCTTCATCGGCCTGGTCCTGATGCTCGCCTTGTGGCAGCTGGCGTCGTCGCAATGGGAATGGATGCTGGCCGTCTGCCTGATGTTAGGCTGCTCGTCGACTTTGTTTAATGTAACCTTCCAGGCCGAACTCATTCGACAGGTCCCGTCGGGAGCGACGCCGGTTGCCATGTCCATCTTTTCCGGCATCTTCAACGTCGGCATCGGATTGGGAACCTGGATCGGCGGCCGGACCATGGCCTACGGCTTCTTGCCTTATATCGGTTACGTCGGAGCCGGCATCGGATTGTTGGCCTTGCTCTATTGCTTCATTGCCTACTTTCACTTCCTGGGCCGTCCCGATCCGGCCCTTCGTGAAGCGGGAAGGGGAAGTTTGTGAAATTTATAAAAAAAGTACTTGCTTTTTCTATGGAGTTCTAGTATAATAACACTTGTTCCGGTCGGAGCGGCCGAAATGAGTTATTCCTCAATAGCTCAGTTGGTAGAGCAATCGGCTGTTAACCGATTTGTCGTAGGTTCGAGTCCTACTTGAGGAGCCATGGCCCCTTGGTCAAGTGGTCTAAGACATCGCCCTTTCACGGCGAGAACATGGGTTCAAATCCCGTAGGGGTCACCACACCGATAAAGAGTTGTCTCATTGAGATGACTCTTTATTTTTTTGCCAATATGTTACAGAATCAGCACATATCGTTAAAATATTTTTGATATTTATAATTTAGCATAATAAAAATCTAATTATGTAAAATTAATAAGGGAAAATCCTTAATATATAAACATACGTCTCTTGTAAAAAGACTTAGAGGACGTAACTCTCTTGACGATAGACAGGTGAAAGCGTATAGTAAAGATAGCAAAAACGCATTATTATAAATTAAAAGGAGGGACGCTGCCTTTGCAGCAAACAACATGAGTGAACAACAAGTAACCCTACAAATGATCCAAGAAGCCCAGGAGAGGCTGAAAGGAGTCGCCCAAAAGACGGGACTGTCGTACAGCAATTCTGTCAGTGATCTGGCAGGCTGTAAAGTCTTTTTAAAACTGGAAAATCTCCAGCGGACCGGTTCCTTTAAACTGCGCGGTGCCTATAATAAGGTTGCATCGCTGACGCCGGCAGAACGGGAAAAAGGCGTCATTGCAGCCTCAGCCGGCAACCACGCCCAAGGCGTCGCCCTGGCAGCCAGTGAATACGGCTGTCAATCGGTCATCTGCATGCCGAAACATGCGCCCTTGAGTAAGATTGCGGCCACCAAAGGCTATGGAGCCAACGTCGTCCTTCACGGCGACTTCTTCGATGAAGCGGCAGCTAAAGCCGTTGAATTGACAGCTGAACACGGCTACACCTTCGTCCATCCCTTCAACGATCCGGAAGTCATTGCCGGCCAGGGGACGATTGCCCTTGAAATCATGGAACAGCTGTCCGATGTCGATGCCATCATAGCCCCCATTGGCGGCGGCGGCCTCATTTCCGGCCTGGCCGTAGCGGCTAAGAGCGTCAATCCGAAAATCAAGGTCATCGGCGTCCAGACGGAAAACATGCCGTCCATGAAAGTTTCCCTTGAAAACGGCCAAGCCATTGCCTATAACGGAAAAGCAACCTTAGCCGATGGGATTGCCGTCAAGGTGCCCGGCGATTTGACCTTCTCCATCTGTCAGAAATATGTCGATGAAGTCGTCACTGTCGATGAATCGGAAATCGCCAGTGCCATCCTGATCCTCCTCGAACGAGGCAAGACCGTTGCCGAAGGGGCCGGTGCCGTACCGGTCGCAGCCCTCATGAACGGCAAGATTTCCGGCATCCGCAATAAGAAGGTCGCAGCCTTGGTAAGCGGCGGCAACATCGATGTCAACAACATGACCCGGGTCATCAATCAAGGCCTCATCCGCTCGCAGCGCAAAATCTTTTTCCAGACCATCATTCCCGACGTTCCCGGCGAATTGGTCAAGCTCCTGTCGATCATTGCCGATACGAGTGCCAACGTCCTCTCCATTACTCATGAACGGAGCCAGCACGGCATCAGCATGGGTACGACGGCGGTTTCGCTGGAATTGGAAACGGCCAATGAAAAGCACGTTGAAAAGCTGATGAATGTCCTTCGCGACAATCATTACTTCGTCATGATGAAATAAGGAGGAAATTGAAATGGAAGACCATAAAGAAGGGGCGCAGAACTTAGAACGGGGCTTAAAGCCCCGTCATGTTGAAATGATCGCCCTTGGCGGGACTATCGGCGTCGGCCTGTTCATGGGATCGGCCAATACGATTCAAATGGCAGGGCCGTCAGTCCTCATCTGTTATGCCGTAACCGGCGTCGTCATGTTCTTTATCATGCGTATCATGGGTGAAATGCTCTATCAGGAACCGGTCACCGGCTCTTTTGCAACTTACGGCCACAAGTATATCAGCCCCTTTATCGGCTACCTTACGGCCTGCTCTTATTGGTTCTTGTGGGTCGCCGTCGGCCTCTCGGAAGTCACGGCCGTCGGCATTTACGTCCACTATTGGTTCCCCTTGCTGCCCCAGTGGATATCGGCCCTGGCCGGGATGGCCGTCGTCGCCGTGGCCAACATGGCGGCTGTCAAGTATTACGGGGAATTTGAATTCTGGTTCGCCCTCATCAAGGTCGTCACCATCATCGTCATGCTCATCGTCGGCGGTGCCGTCATCCTCTTTGGTTTCGGCAATGCCGGCGTTGCCGTCGGTTTCAGCAACCTCTGGGAACACGGCGGTTTCATGCCTAACGGCTGGGGCGGCATGCTGGCTGCTATGTGCGTCGTTGCGGCGGCCTTCCAGGGCGTCGAACTGGTAGGCATTACGGCCGGGGAGGCTCAAAATCCGAAACATACTTTAAAACGAGCTGTTAATAATATCGTTTGGCGTATTCTTATTTTCTATATCGGCTCGATTTTCGTCATTCTCTGTATCTATCCTTGGAACGAAGTCAGCTACATCGGCAGCCCCTTCGTCATGACCTTCGCCAAAGTCGGTATTTCGTCGGCCGCAGCCATCATCAACTTCGTCGTCCTCACGGCAGCCCTTTCCGGCTGTAACAGCGGCATGTACAGCTCGGCCCGCATGATTTATACGTTAGCGCAGAACGGCCAGGCTCCGAAATGCTTCTTGAAACTGTCGAAATCCGGCGTTCCCCGCAACGGCATCAGTGTTACCATCATCGTCTTGTTTATCGGCGTTATCTTGAACTACCTGATTCCGAATTCGAAGCTCTTCCTCTATTTATACAGCGCCTCCGTCTTCCCCGGCATGGTCGCCTGGTTCGTCCTGGCCTATGCCCAGAAGAACTTCCGCAAGGCCTGGGGCCCGGAAGTCATGGCTAAGCACGAATTTAAATCGCCCCTCTATCCGTATTCCAACTACTTCTGCATCCTGTTCCTGGTCCTGGTCACCATCGGCATGCTCTATAATCCCGACACGCGGATGTCCATCTTCTCGTCGTGGGTCTACATGGCAGCCGTCATCATCGCCTGGTTCGCCTGCGGCCTGAACAAGAAGAAGTACGATCAAGACGGTCATCTGATCAAGAACGATGAAGAACCGTAAGGCGTTGTCTAATGGCTAACATATCGCTTTTTTATGGCGATTAAGGTATAATAAAGATGATAATTCATTCTAAAGGAGATGCATTTACATGGCAGTACAAGTTATCAGCACAACCAAGGCTCCCGGTGCCGTAGGACCTTATTCTCAGGCTATTAAAGCCGGTGACTTCCTCTTTGCGTCCGGCCAGATCGCTATCGACCCGGAAAAAGGCAAAGTCGTTGCCGGAACGGTCGTCGGACAGGCTGAACAGTGCATGAAGAACGTCGGCGCTATCTTGGAAGAAGCCGGTCTCAGCTACGATAATGTCGTCAAGACGACGGTATATCTGACGGATATCAATTTCTTTGGCGCCGTCAATGAAGTCTATGGCAAATATTTCCAGAAGACCCTGCCGGCTCGGTCTTGCGTCGAAATCAGCCATCTTCCCAAAGACGTCTTCGTCGAAGTCGAAGTCATCGCTTACTGCGGAAAATAAGGCCTTATTTCTGCACCGTCGAAGAAGGTTCTTTTCGCAGTGTTGAACGGTGTAAGTCATTTAAAATAGTGGTGCATTCTCATGGCACCACTATTTTTTTTACGGATTGTTTGGCAGAAAGCCAACAATTTTAATCGTTGGATGAATGCTGTTTGTAGATAGTATATTTTATTTTATCTACAAACATGCTATAATATAAACATGGAAACGATATATTTTAGAACAAAAACCACCGTGTCATTCATCAACTATCATTTTGTATTCTGTCCAAAATATCGGCGTAAAATATTTCTTATTCCACGGGTGGAAGAACGTTTTAAAGAACTAACTCGACAGAAATGCGAGGAACTCAAAATCGAAATTCTCGCGATGGAGTGCCATATTGACCATGTTCATCTTTTTTTGAAATGCTGGCCGAAGCAGTCGCCTGCCGAAATTATGAAGGAGATAAAAGGAGCTTCTTCTCATGTTCTTCGTAACGAATTTCCAAAACTGAAAGGGATGTCCAGCCTTTGGAC
>NZ_JAXIXE010000031.1:0-43501 GCF_036305205.1 Megasphaera massiliensis | reverse complement strand
TAGAATGGACATGAGACATGGCGGAGACCTCCTAATGGTGTTTTGTGGTGAATCTATCATAACAGAGATCTCCGTTTATGTCTTTTTTTATATGTCCGAATTCATTATACAATCAACCCAAATCTTTATGCTTCTTGCCAACCCCTTTTACCCAATAAGCAACAATAATCGGTACAACAATCGAAGTAACAACAACACTTGTTGCAACCAAGGCAGTCGCCGCCGGAACAATTTCTTGGAATTCAGGAATCATTTGGCCAACAATCATGGGGTTGGTAACAGCGGCCCCGGCCGTACTCGAAGCAGCCAATCCGGCAGCCCCATTGCCGCCACCAATAACACGATCAGCCAGTATAAGAGGAATACCCGTAACCACAATAACCCCGAGACCCAGCATAATGCCAAGAAGGCCAGTCTTGAAAATGACCGTAAGGTCAATCGTATTGCCTAAAGCAAATGCAAAGAAGGGAATCATGATGGTAGCAGCCGGCGTAAAGAAATCACGGAGTTCCGGATCCAGGTTGCCAAGAATAAAGCCAATAATAAACGGAAGAACAGCACCCACAAAAAGGTGTGGTTCAAAATATGCAGCACCCGTCGAACCAAGAATCATCATCGTAACGAGCGGGCCCGATTCGATAGAAGTCAGTACAAAAGCACCGGCTTCTTCTTTTGTCCCGTATTGCTGCATCAAAGATGCATACAGACCACCGTTTGTCATATCCATAGAAGTAACAATAGCTAAAGTGGACAACCCGGCAAAGAATCCGGTCTGGATCATCCCTTTTGGCATGAAAGCGACACAAATGAATCCAACAATCCAAGCTACAATAATTTTTGTAACTACAATGGTACCCGATTTCCGAAGGACGAGACCGGCATTTTTATAGTTAATGCTGGCACCCATGCAGAAGAACCATACCGACAGAATTGGCACCGTACCTGTAATCAGGCCGTTAGTAAAAGATCCAAAATATTTACCGGCACCGGGTGTAAAGGTATGACACAAAGCCCCAAGTAAAAGTGGTACCAACATCAATCCACCAGGAACATTTTTGACAGCTTTTAAAATATGCATAATGAATTCCTCCCTGCTAAAAATTTATTTCATATTTTTAATTTCAATGTGGTCCATATCGTCAAATTCTTTATTTTCGCCGCCCATAGCCCAGATAAAGGTGTAATTATGCGTACCGCAGCCACAGTGCATGCTCCAAGACGGACTGATAACAGCCTGTTCATTATGCATGACAAGGTGTCGCGTTTCCTGTTCCTGCCCCATGATATGGAATACAGCCTGATCTTTAGGTACTTCAAAATAGAAATAAATTTCCATCCGGCGTTCATGTGTATGCGGCGGCATACTGTTCCAAACACTGCCTTCGTCGAGAGCCGTAAGTCCCATGCAAAGCTGACATGTTTCAACAACATCAGGATGAATAAATTGATTAATAACACGTTTATTTGCTAATGCTGCGTCTCCGCAAGGTCTTTTATTCGCATCTTTAATGGAAATAAATTTGGTTTGGCAAGCCTTATGAGCCGGTGCAGAAACCATATAATACTTAGCCGGGTTGTTAGGATCATCAGAAGCAAAAGTAACTTTTTTCGTCCCCATCGTGATATACAGACAGTCTTTTGGTCCCATGTTATAAGTCTGACCGTCTGCTACAATGGTGCCAGCACCGGTTCCGACATTAAAAACACCAATTTCACGACGTTCAAGGAAATAGTGCGTACCGAAATTTTTCCAGCAATCAATCCCTTTATCAATAGGAACAACTTCATTCACCGGCATGCAGCCAACCGCTACCATACGATCAACATGAGAATAAGTAGCCATAACTTCATCGGGACGGAACAAGGTGTCAATAAGGAATTCCCGACGAATGTCTTCCGTCGTGTACTTTTTAAAATCCTGCGGGTTTGTAGAATAACGAATATCCATAATAATACCTCCGAACAATAATAAATAATTTATTTTAAGGATAGATAAGGCAAAACATCCTTATTCACTAAATAGGTTGGGACTCGGCCTTGTAAGACTTCAATAATTCCCATAGCCGCTTTGGTCTTCATTTCTTTATTTGATTCCTCAGAATACCAAGAAACATGAGGAGTCAATACAACATTATCCATTGACAGGAATCCATTATCTGATCGAATCGGTTCAACTTCCAGCACATCTAAACCGGCCCCTGCAATTTGATGATTCGTTAAAGCCGTTTGCAGTGCTTTCTCATCCACCAGCGGACCTCGTGCCGTGTTAATTAAAATAGCAGAAGCTTTCATCAACCCCAGCGTATCCGAATTAATACAGTGATACGTTTCTTTTGTAAGGGGTGTATGGAGAGATATAATATCTGCTTCACGAAGCAACTGATAGAATGGCTGGTATAAGACCCCCATCGCTCTCATCGATTCCGGCTGTACATAAGGATCGTAAGAAAGAACCTCTAGCCCAAGAGCCTGAGCTTTAACGGCCACCTCGCGAGCAATCTTCCCAAAACCAACCAAGCCCAGTTTATGCCCTCGAAGGCGCCAAATAGGCTGTGCAATCGCATAATCCCAATGCCCTTGATGAATCGAGTTATGAAGGAAAGTAACTCGCCGCCAACAATCAAGCATTAAAGCAATCGCTTGCGTAGAAACTTCATCAATACTGTAATCAGGTACATTGGCAACACAAATATGGTGTTTGGTAGCTGCCTCCAAATCAACGTTATCCACTCCGACACCATAGCGAGCAATCACTTTTAAATTAGGAAGACTGCTCATTATCTTTTCAGTGATATGGGCATATTGAACCATCAACCCGGCTGCGTCTTTGCAGTTCTTTATAATGTCATTTTCTGAATGACTTTGAGTCGGTATAAAGGGAATACCTATCTCACGAAACATTTTTTGTTCTATCTCCAAGGAGGGATAGTCGTATTCAGTGATATACACCGTATCCATAAATTGTCACCCGGCTTTCCAGAATGGACCTCATTCACGCATTGCATTCTTTTATATGATAAATCAAAAAAGTCATCATATGTATACGTTTAAATTCATCAGATGTTTCTTGTGATTATAATAGCATTTTCCAGCTTAATTAGCAATATATCCTATTTATGTATGATGATTTAATATAATTCATCATACACCCATGACTTTTACATAACATAAATTCACCATATTTTTAATTAGTTTATATATTCGTATGATGAATAAGATGATATAATATTGTATAAATAAGAGATAACACTTGATAAGGAAGGGGTTTTTATGGTAAAAAATAAAGCGCAGTCTATGGCAGCCCAAACAGCAGACTTATTGATCGAATATATAACCACGAACCAGATGATTCCAGGCGATCGAATGCCTACGGAAGCTGAATTAATCGAAAAAATGGGCGTCAGCCGATCAACGATCCGTGAAGCCATACGTATCCTCAGTGCCCGCAATATTTTAGAAATCCGCCAAGGATCCGGAGCATATATCTCTCCACGACGGGGCGTTCCTGACGATCCTTTAGGACTCACTTTTATTTATGACGCCGATCAACTCGCTATCGATTTATTGGATGTCCGAGTCATGATTGAACCTAAAGCCGCTATGCTGGCGGCAATGAACGCTACAGAAGAGCAGTGTCGTAAATTAAGGGATCAATGTACACTCGTAGAAAAATTAATACAGTCAAATGCAGACTACGAAAAAGAAGATGTCAAGCTGCATACGATGATCTGCGAAGCCAGCGGTAACCGTATTCTCATCAATTTATCCTATATTTTAACCTCCTCTGTTAGGAAAACGATTGTCGCCACTTCTGATTCCCTAAAAGACAGCAACACGTATATCTATCACCGAAAAACAGTAGAAGCAATTGCCCGTCACGATCCTATCAGTGCTGAAAATTCAATGATATGCCACGTCGGAGCACTGCGAGAGTTCATTGTAAGTAAAATAAAAAATCACCAATGATATCATAAAAAGCCAAGCCTTTCCTAGTAAAACAGCTAGAGAAAATCTTGGCTTTTAACGTCTGTCATTTATTATAAAATCCGTTTAAAAACCCGGGAACTTTAACGGCCTCCCATTGATAGATTTTATTGATAAACGGCATTTCATCTATATCTAAAAGACAGTAAAAGCTGTTTCCTATCACAGAATAATTCGGTTTTCTCTACTACTTTCAGAAAAACTGCACCACTTTCTTCGACGATGACAAGGTCATCCGGAAAATAAAGAATATGTTGGCAACGCTTATCAAATTTGACATATGTCAGCTATCTAACTATAATAAATAGCGTAAAGGAGGGATTTTATGCCGAGACCACCGCGGTGCCGACGTGTTTGTTCACTGCCTGTTTCATCAGCCTTCGGACCGGTTGACCGACGTCAGTCGGACGATACGGTTGCCATGGGAATCGATGAATATGAAGTCATCCGCCTCATCGACTGGGTCGGACTGACGCAGGAAGAGTGTGCCGCTCAGATCAATGTAGCTCGCACGACGGTGACCGGTATTTATAATTCAGCCCGCCACAAACTGGCCGACGCCCTCATTCATGGCAAAGACCTCGTCATCGAAGGCGGCCATATTCAAGTTTGTGAACGTTCCGGCTCGTGCCATCACGACTGCTGCCGTGCCGGAAAGAAAAGTTCAAAGGAGAATGATCCCAATGAGTGAAAATTGTACACACGACTGTTCCAGCTGCGGCAGCTCCTGCGCACAGCGCAACCAGCCTCAGAGCCTCCAGGCAGCGCCTCACGAAGGTTCTCACATCAAGCACGTCATTGCCGTCGTCAGCGGCAAAGGCGGCGTAGGTAAATCCTTGGTTACGTCCCTGATGGCTGTAGAAATGCAGCGCCGCGGCTTTAAAACTGCTATCCTCGACGCCGATATCACCGGCCCGTCTATCCCGAAAGTCTTCGGCTTGACCGGTCATGCCACGGGCAACGATGACGGCATCAACCCCGTTACGACCAAGACCGGCATCAAAGTCATGTCCATGAACCTGCTGTTGGAAGATGTCGCGGCTCCGGTCGTATGGCGCGGACCGGTTATTTCCGGCGCCGTTAAACAGTTCTGGACCGACGTCATCTGGGGCGACATCGACTACATGTTCGTCGACATGCCGCCGGGAACGGGCGACGTCCCCTTGACGGTTTTCCAGTCCTTGCCCGTCGACGGCATCTTAGTCATCACGTCTCCTCAGGAACTCGTTTCCATGATCGTTGAAAAGGCCTTGAACATGTCGGAAATGATGCACGTTCCTGTCTTGGGCCTGATCGAAAACATGAGCTACTTCAAATGTCCCAGCTGCCAGGAAAAACACGAAATCTTCGGACACAGCCATGTCGAAGAATCGGCGCAGAAATATTCGATTCCTCATACGGCAAAACTGCCCATCGATCCGGAATTCGCAGCTCACTGCGATAAGGGCGATATCGAAGGTTATCCGGCCAGCTTCTTATCGGATACCGCTGCCTACCTCGACAGCGTTCTCGGTCAGTAAGCAAAAAAATGCTGCCGCAATATGAATTGCGGCAGCATTTTTTATGAAACGGCGGTGTAACCGAGCAAGATAAGCCTTGCTATCGTAGTCCGTTTTTATTTTGCGTTTTTCGTAGCGTCGACGCCAAGGGCACGCATGATACCGAAGAATACTTCCGTGTTGTCCATGACACCTTTGAAGTATTCGGAACCCGGGCCTTCTGCATTCAACGGGACATCATCGGCTGCGTGAGTTTCATCACCAATGGTAGCGGGGATGTTGGCCGGAACGAGTTCCATGGGATCGCCTGCGTGGTGACGAGCCGGATTGCCTTTAGCAACGACGGTCGAAACCTGATGGTATTCGGTCTTATCGCCGGCAACCTGAGCTTCCTGTTTGGTAACAGTCTGGGAAATCGTCGGATAGGTCGGTTTCTGCTGGAAGTGGTAGTTTTCATAATATTCCGGATGGTTAGCATACTGAACAGCCAAGGTTACATCGGGATCCGGATTATCGGGGAAACCGTCGTGGTCGGCATCCTTGAAGGTCGGGAAGATGGAATCGGCATAGGTGCGGACAGCTTCAATGCCCTTCTTGCCGTCGTGTTCATGGTAGGTACCGGTAATGGAAGCACCGTGAGCATGGTCAGCAACGACGATGATCAAGGTATTATCGCCGTGTTCCTTATTCCATTTCTGAGCATATTCGATAGCCTTATCGAATTCGATCGTATCGTACGTAGCACGCTGCCAATCCATGGCATGGAGCTGTTTATCGATGGATGCGCCTTCGATCATAGCGAAGAAGCCCTTCGGATTCTTGCTGAGGATATCCAAGGATTTTTTCGTCATGTTGATGAGGTTCGGCTGATCCGTATATTTACCTAATACTTCAGGATTCTTGAGCATTTCACGATCGATATAAACGTTCATCGTGCTCGGATGGAAGAGGCCCAAGAGCGGTTTATTACTGTCGGCAGCCATCATTTCCTTCGAGTTCGTAACGAAGGTGTAGCCTTTATTTTTGAATTCCTGGATGACGTTTTCATTGTCATGGCGTTTGGAACCTTTTTCCGTCTGCGGAATGTAACGGCTGGAACCGCCGCCCATGATGACGTCCGGACGATGATAGTCTTCCAAGTACTGAGAAGCTAATAAATCCTGGTTAGCACGACGGCGCGTATGACCAATCATAGCGGCCGGCGTAGCATCTGTAGATTCAGCCTGAGTGATGACACCGATGGACATGCCGCGCGTACGCTTCAGGATTTCGGCAACGTTTTCAACGCGGGGATCATCCATAGGATCCTTTGTCGAGTCTTCATAAACGCCCATGGCGTTGACGACCGATTTATGACCCGTAGCATAAGCCGATGCCGAGTTAGCGCTGTCCGTCGTCAAGGAATCGTATCCGCTGGTCGTGATCAGTGCGTTATGGGGCATTTTTTCCATAGCCAAGAGATCGTTGTATTTCCCGTTGGTCAGGCCTTTGGAAATGATACGAGCCATTTCTCTAGCCTGCAGGGACATGCCGTCACCGACGAAGAGGATGACGTTTTTAGCCTGTTTCTGAGCTTTTTCCTGAACAACCGTATAGCGTGCATCGGCAGAATTGGTGCCGTCAGCATCGGTAGCCGAAACACGGACCGTATATTTACCGGTCTTCGGGAAATTTACCTGGTTGACACGATAAGAAACAACACCGTTGCCCAAATCTTTTCCTTCTACTTTCTGTCCGAAAAATTGATTGGCATTCTGACCATTAATCGTAATATCGACGTTCTTCAAGTCTTTCGCGTTAGAAACTTCAACATCAAAGTCGAATTTAGCACCTGCCAAGAATTTAGCCGTATCTACCGGTAAAATCCGGACATCGGCTGCCTGTACGCCCGGGACGACGCCCAACAGGGAACCACAAGCTACCATAGAAAGAATTGCTCTTTTTAACCATTGTCGTTTCATATCATGACCTCCTAAAAGACTACATTGATAAGAACAGTATAGGGGCCTTTTACATAGAAATTGTCAAATCCATGTATAATATTTGTATAAGTTAACTTTCTCTCGTAAAAAGGATGTGAACTATAATGATGTACAGTTGCTTCGATGTCGGCGGAACGGCAATCAAATTCGGCCTCATCGATGAAGAGGGCCGCTTCCACAAAAGAGGTCTCATCCCCTCCGGAGACGGGCCTTCCATCGTCGCTGCGGTCCGAAACCTTGTCCGACAGCAGCAGAAAGAAGTATCGCTTGCCGGCATCGCCCTGTCGACGGCAGGCATTGTAAACACCGAATCCGGCACGGTAGAATACGCCCTCTCCATCCCCGGCTATACAGGAACGCCTTGGAAAACGATGTTCGAGGAAGAATTTAAACTCCCTGTCAGCGTCGAAAACGATACCAATTGTGCCGCCCTCGGCGAATATTGGCTCGGAGCCGGAAAGGACGTCTCGTCTTTCTTTGCCGTAACCGTCGGCACCAGCATCGGGGGAGCCCTCATCGAAGAAGGTCGGGTACTCCACGGCGCCACTCATGCTGCCGGAGAAATCGCCTATATGAGCCTCCCGGCAGGCCGGTTCCACGACGTCGCCTCGGCGTCCTTTCTCTGCCGTGAAATCGCCAGCAAAAAAGGCATTCCTCCCAAAGAAATGGACGGCTACCGGGCCTTCCAACTGATTGAAAGCGACGATGCTCAGGCCCTTCGCTGTTTTCATATCTTCTGTCAGAATCTGGCCGACGGCCTCACCAATATCATCAGTCTCTTCAATCCCGAACGAATCATCCTCGGCGGCGGCATCATGAACCGGGAATCCATCATCCGCCAGCCCCTTGAACAGGCCCTGTCAGAGCGTCTGCCGGAACGGATGCTCCCCCCAAAAGGCCTCGCCTTTGCAAGACTCCAAAACGACGCCGGCTTGTTAGGCGCTCTATATGTATTGAAAAATAAAAAATCAGCGCTCGGATAGATTCTTTCCGACAAAAAAGAAGGTCAAGGGAACAAAGCACCTTGGCCTTCTTTTCATTACATATAATAGATTTTATTGTATCGGTTCGTTATAAACCAATTCACCGGCGACGACCGTCGATTTTACATGGAAGTCGTTGCTGTCCAAGACGACGATATCGGCCTGTTTGCCTTCTTCCAGAGAGCCGATCCGATCGTACACCCCGAGAGCTTTCGCCGGGTTGATGGTAGCCATAGCTACGACATCGGGAAGGGATGCCCCCGAATTGATAAGGAAATGGAGGACAACTTCGTTCATAGGGGCCACACTGGCAGCCAAAGTCCCGTCAGCCAATCGGGCTTCACCATTCTTTACAAAGACCTTCTGGCCGCCAAGACTCGATTCACCGTCGCCTTGGAGACAGGCCCTCATCGAATCGGTGACCAAGATGAGCCCGTCGCGGCCTTTCATCTGATAGGCCAACTTCTGCGCCGCCGGGTGAACATGGAGGTCATCACAAATCAGTTCACAACAGGCATTTTTATGGAGAAGAGCTGCTCCGACAAGGCCCGGTTCCCGATGGCGGAAGGGGGTCATGGCATTATACAGATGGGTGACATGGCAGTTTCCGAGGGTTTCCATACAGTCCATGGCCTGTTCAAAAGAAGCCCCCGAATGGCCGAGAGATACGACGATGCCCCGATCCTTACAAGCCTTTAAAAATTGCTTATTCTTTAACTGTTCCGGAGCCAAGGTAATGATTTTAATGATGTCCCCATAGGGTTCCAACCAGGAAAAATCCGGATCCTGTATACAGTCTTCGGACTGGGACCCCTTATAGAGGGGGCTTACAAAAGGGCCTTCCAGATGAGCGCCGAGGACCTGTGCTCCACCGGCGTAATTTTCCTTTGCCGTTCTAATTCTCTGCAAGGCCTTTTCGATAGCCGCTTGTTCCATAGTCATCGTCGTCGCTGCAAAGGACGTAACGCCCGTCGCCGGCAGGGCCTGCTGAATCGTCGGCAAAGCCTGATCGTCGTCATCCATGACGTCGGCACCGGCACAGCCGTGAATATGTTCATTAATAAAGCCGGGGACGACAAAACCGCCGTTGGCATCGATGAATTCCGAGCACATGCCGGCTCTGAACTGCTTACGCGGAACGATGCGCCATATATCCTTTTCATACAGAATAACATGTCCGTTGACAATTTCATTCGGCAGGACAATCAGTCCGTCGAAAATTGCTTTCATAATAAATTCCTCCTAAAATCGTATTCACTATTTCCAGTATACCACAAACGTAAAATCTGTGGAAATTGTGGATATGTAAAGTGGATAACTTGTGAATAGGTCCGTAAATGGCGTTTTTATGCTTTGTCCTCCTGTGGATATCTTTCCACAATCTATCCACATATTGTGTGTAAATCTCCGAATCAACTTATCCACATTTCTACAGGAATTATACACATCACTTTGTTCATTTGTTCTCCCACGTACAATCGCTCAACCATGCCGTTATCGTTGTGTTTCCTCTGGGGATATATATTTATCCGCGCGACTTATCCACATTTCCCAACATCACTTGATATAAGTATCCACTGAAAAAAATCAGCGCAACTATGCGGATTCCAAAAAAATATCCACATTTCTGTCACTGTTGTACACAGAAAATGTGGATACATTGTGAATACTTTTAAAGCTGTCTTATTCGACGGGACGGCTCCAATCGATGTGGACACCTGTCGCCCGCCACATATAACACATGGCCAATTTCAACGTTTCCAAGCTCGACGTCGGAACGGCACTGATGGTTTTATACTGCGAAAGGTCCGTATACTGATGCAGGACCCGCTCGGTCGTCAAATACTCCCGGGCGCGTTCGTTGACAGCTTCATCATTCAGATGAACGCCCAGCTCCTTCGTTTCCGTATTATACTCGATCCGTTGTTATTGTCACCGGTATGGGCGACGACTTTAAAAATTGCCATGGCTAAAACTCCTTTTTTACGTATCCTTCTCATGGGACATTTCCCACAAAAACCCTTTCATAATGGCCGTACGACCGAATCGCTGCTGCAGTTTATCGATGGCCTCGATGACTTTCTCCTTCGTTTCCTCGTCTTCGGAAAATAAATCGCCCTGGACTTGATACGGCTGAAGCTGGCTGACGGTGAGACCCAGCAGTCGGATTGGCTCATGTCCTTTATCCTTATTATACAATCTTTTTGCCGAAAAATATAATTGTTCTTCCGACGCCGTCCCCATATCGCTAAGGGTCAGCGACCGGGTAACGGTCTTAAAGGAAGCATAGCGGATCTTGATCGTAATCGTCCGTCCCATGAGCCGGCTCTGACGCAGCCGCCAGGCCACTTCATTGGCTAAGAGGCGGAACTGTTCATCGACTTCAGAAGGCAGTGTCAAATCACGGCTGTACGTATGCTCATTTCCAACCGACTGAGGCCGCCGCCGTACCTCCAAAGGTCGCTTATCCTGACCGAGAGATAATCGGTAAATGCGCTCGGCCTGATTGCCTAAGAGGGGTTTTAAGGCCTCCGGGCTGGACGCCGAAATATCGCCGATCCTATGGTATCCGCCCTTCTTTAAAGCTTCTTCCGTCACCTTGCCGACGCCCCATAATCGACTGATCGGCAGCGGCGCCAATACCGCTTGTTCCGTCCCATAGGGAATCCAAACTAAGCCATCCGGTTTTCTTAAATCCGAAGCCAGTTTCGCTAAAAATTTATTGGGCGCAATCCCTGCCGAGGCGACGAGGCCCGTCGTCCGAAAAATCTCGTCTTTGACGGCTTTTCCGATATCGACGATATTGGGATAGTGGCGTTCCATGCCGGATACGTCCAAAAAAGCTTCATCCAGAGCCAAGGGTTCGATATAGGGAGAATAGTGAGATAAAATCAAGCGGATCTGATGCGACACCCTTCGATAGGCCGCCATCCGTACCGGTAAAAAGACGCCGTTCGGGCAGCGTCTCCGTGCCGCCTTCATGCTCATGGCCGAATGGATGCCATAGCGCCGCGCTTCATAGGATGCCGTTGCTACGACGCCGCGGTCCATAAGGCCGCCGACAACGACGGGCAGTCCCTTCAAGGCCGGATTGTCTCTTTGTTCAATAGACGCGTAAAACGCATCCATATCGACGTGCATAATCCATCGCGTTGCCATAAGCTCCCTCCTTTATACTCTCTATTATGATACACGAGAGACATCTTGTAAATACGGCGCTTCCCGGTACGGCTCGGCCGCAAGACTTTGGGACCGGTGCCGGAAATCAAATTTTCTGTAAAAATGGCGTCATTACGCTAATTAACGAGACTGCACATCATTGGATTTTCAATCCGTAATATGGTAAACTATAAGAATACTAAAGAGAGGTGAAATAGTATATTATGGATTTATTCCAATTGACATACTTCATCGAAGTCGCTCACAAAAAAAGCTTCACAAAGGCTTCAAAATCCCTGCACATCAGCCAGCCGTCTATCAGCAAGGGCATCAAGGCCCTGGAAGAACATTGGGGTGTGCAATTATTTGACCGCAAGGGTAAAAATGTAGAGCTGACGGAAACGGGTTCCTATTTGCTTCCTAAAATCGAAGAACTCATCAAGGGCTTTACCCAGTTGAATGAAGAAATGGAATTGCCGCAGCTCCTCAATTCCGGCAAGTTGTCCGTCGGGGTCCCGCCCATGATCGGGTCGTCTGTCATCGCGCCGTTTATCGCTCATTTCATCAATACCTATCCCAAAATCGAATTGGAAATGAAGGAAGTCGGCTCCCAAGACGTCGTCTCAGCCATCGACGACGGGCTCATCCAGGTCGGCTTCGTCGCCCTGCCGATTACGACGGAAATCCCTTATGAATTCTTCATTTTCCATGAAGAGCCTCTCGACGTCGTCCTCTGGCCGGATCATCCCCTGGCCTCCCGTCCGTCCCTGACCTTATCCGATATCAAAGACGAAACCTTCGTCTTCTATCCCAATGGATTTTCGCTGAATCCCTATCTGCGCTCGGCGTTTCAGGAAATCATGGCCCATCCGAAAATCGTCTGCCGTTCCAGCAACTGGGACTTCCTGGCCCAGATGGTATCGGGCAAACTGGGCATTTCCCTCATGCCGCACACCATTTGTCAGCGCATTTCGCCGGATCTTGCTGTATCCGTTCCCTTGGTCAAACCACACCTGTACTGGACGCTGGCCCTCATTTGGAAAAGCAAGGGATACCTCTCCCATCCGTCCCGGACCTGGGTCCAGTCCTTTAAAGAGTATTTCAAAGATGCCAGTACGATGATTCAAAATGAAGCTGCCGACCAGCCTTTCCTGTCGGACACGCCTAGTGAAGACTAAGCTGTCTGCCGTAAATATCAATAAAGAAAGCATTGCCTGCGGGCAATGCTTTCTTTATGCCCAAAAGACTTACATCAAGTGGTGTTTTAAGGCATAATCTACAAGCTCTGACTTCGTCTTACAATTGAGCTTTTGCATAAGCCTCGTTTTATACGTCGACACGGTCTTTACCGAAAGGTGCAGCGTATCCCCGATAGACGACAGCGAATGGCCGTGTACTAAGGCAACGAGGACTTCCTGCTCCCGTTCCGACAAGGTCGGCATATCTTTTTTCTCTGCTAAGACACCGTTAAGGAGACTCCGGGCTTCGCGTTCACTTAGATAACGCTCGCCGGAAGCGACGGCACGAAGGCCTTTAAAGAGCTCTGCATCAAGGGTATCTTTGCACAAGTACCCGTCAGCACCGAGCTGCATCAATTCAGTCACGTACTCCTGCTCGCTGTACATGGTAAGGACCAGGACCTTCACTGCATAATGGCGGCGACGGATTTCCCGTAAACAGTCGATGCCGTTCATGACCGGCATCGATAGATCAAGAAGGACGACATCGACGTCTGTCTCTTCCAGTATATCGAGGACTTCTTGTCCGTTCGAGGCCTCGGCAACGACCTTGCAGTCGTCCTGCGAAGCTAACAATAATTTGAGGCCCGTCCGCAAAATGCGGTGGTCATCAGCCAATAGTATGTTCATCTTCTATCTCCTCACTCAGATGTAACGGCAGCATTATGGTCAGGGTCGTTCCCTTCCCCGGTCGGCCGTCGATATAAAAAGTGCCATTCAACACGTCAGTCCGTTCCTGCATGCTGACCAGCCCTAAATGATTATCAAGCCGTGCCTGCTCAGCCCGGGCGGCACTGAAACCGACGCCGTCATCGGCAATACGTAAAGACAAGGACGACGGCAGAATGTTCAGTTCAATCGTCACTGTATGAGCTTGGGCATGGCGAGCGATGTTGGTCAGCCCTTCCTGCACCATGCGGTAACAAAATAAAGCAACTGGCCGCGACACTTTAGCAATATCGCCGTCATGACAGAAAGACACGGAAAGATTCGGCTGGGTCTGCCGATACGTATCGAGATATTTTTCAATGGCTACGATGAGGCCTAAATCGTCGAGGAGCGGCGGATGGAGGTTGACCGCCAAATGGCGCAGGCTTTCCAGAGTCTCTCTCGTCAATTCACGGACACCGGTCACCAATTCCCGCACGTCGGGACTTTCAGTCCGGTCCTGAATGAGCCGCAGGTAGGCTAAGATCGATACCATAGACTGACTCGTTTCATCGTGGAGCTCTCGTGAAATACGGCGCCGTTCATCTTCACGAGCCGAAAACAGCTGATCGATGAGCCAAACTCTATTCTTCTCCTTTTCCCGAAGGGCCGTCAAAAGTTTCGAGTTTTCCCGATCCTTGACCGACAGACGGTTGCTCATGACATTGAACGCCTTAGCCAACTGGCCGACATCGTCTTTCGTTTCGACGGAAACGCGAACGTTGTAATTCCCGCGGCCGATTTGACGAATGGCTTTCGCCAGAGCTTGAACGGGGAGCAGAAAAGCCCTGGCATATCGCGTAGCCAAAGCAGAGGCCACCAGACAGATGGCCAGGATAATCAGCATCGTCTCGACAAAGCGCTTCCACATGAGCTGCATCATGGGCCGCTCGGACAGACCGACTCGAAAATATCCGACTAAACCGCCGTCGATGGGAACGAGAATTTCTCGGATATAGCCTTCGGTGCTGTCAAAAGTCACTGCCTGCCCGACGCCTTCCATAGTCATATCCCGCCGTTCCGGAAGGCCCTTCGGCAGTCCGTCCGTAAAAGTACTGGCCAGAATACGTCCGTCCGGATAGGTCACCAGAATGTAGCGGACCTGGTCGTTCGTCTTTTGAGCATGGAGCAGCTGCTCGGTCATATCAAAACGGTCGTCGACGAGGATGTCATTGCTGACGACCTGTCCGATGGACACGGCCAGTTCCTTCCCGGATGCCTCGAGTTCATGGCTCATGTACTCACTCGTCGAATAGAGGAACAGCGACGCCGTCAGCAGTCCGCAGATAAAAATCGTGCCGACGATGAGGGCATTAAATTTTACGTATAACGTGTAGTTTCTCATCTTACGTTCCTGCCAATCGTTTTTGTGCCTGATACTGCTGTTTGAACGCTTCATAGGCCTCAGAATCCGGCGGAATAAACCGGTCGATGACGATGTTCTTCATGGCCTTGGCTAAATCCGCATCTTCATGCATCGTATAAAAGATATGGCGGAGCTCTTCTTTTTCCGCCGGATCCAAATCACTGCGGACGACGATCGGTCCGGTCGGCGCTTCCGGCAAGGCGTCAATGATGCGTACTTCCTTGGAAAGGGCCGGATTGGTATCCGCCATGAGCTCATAAATTTGGCTGTCGATACCGGCTGCATCGGCCAGATGATTGGCAACAGACCACAGTGATTTGTCATGACCATGGGTATAGAAAAAGCGGTTGAAAAAGATTTCCGGCGTCGTTCCATCTCGGGCCAGCAAAAATTTAATGGCCAAACAGCCTGAATAGCTCAAAGGGTCCGTAAAAGCAAAAACCTTGCCCCGAAGCTGACTAAAATCATGGATATCGCTGTCAGCCGCCGTGATGATATACGTTTGGTAATGGGACGTGCCATTGGTCTCGGTCATGGCCAACAGTTCGATCGGAACCTGCCCCTGATAGGCAGCATAAGCGCCTGTCGAGGAAAAGGCAATATCGGCGTCGCCGTTGGCCAAGAGGGCATTCAGTTCCTCATAGGTCCGGCGCTGGATGAGAACAGCCGGCCGCTGCTGCTTTTGAGCAATATAAGTAACGATCTGCTGATACACCTGCCGCGTTTCCCTCGGCGACATGACCGACGCAAAGGCGATGCGAAGCGGTTTTACACCGGACTGCTCTACAGCCGGGCGAGCGCCCTCAGGCTGCGTAAAGTCGATATAGCCCTGAGGATGGGCGCAGGCCGCACTGAAAAGACAGGCTAAGGTCAGCAGCATCATAGAAATAACCCGTTTCATAATGCCTCCCCTGCATATAATTTATATCATTTATTATACCCTGAATCGGCCCGGCTGAGTAGGGTTTTACAATCTGCCGCAAGGCTATGCGAAAAAAAGGCGCTGTCCCTTCGGACAACGCCTTCATCCTTAGTCTTCTTTCGGTTTTGCATTCCAAACGAGGAGAGCCAGCAGCGTCGAGACGACGGCTGCACCGACCCAAAATTCCGTAGCCAGTCCGAAGTCATAGACTTTAACGCCATTGACGACGGTAATGGTCATGAGTTTCCCCGTAATGAATTCCTGCAGGGCCGCGCCGGCATAGCTGAGGAGACCGATCATCCCCATAGCCGCACCGGTAACACGTTTGGGCACGATATCGACAGCCATGAGACCGCCCATGTAGCAAACCAAAGCCCCCATGGTGAAGCCGTAGAAGGTCATGCACAGCATATCCATGGTAAAGGACTGCGGCGCCCAGAGGAATCCTGCAATGGACAGGGAATAGAAGATCCCATATAACAGGGCCGGCATATTGCGCTTGTGATTGAAGAACTTGTCTGAAATAACACCGCACAAGAGCGCCCCGAAGATACCGGCCACCTGCATATAAGCCATGACGCCGGCAGCCCCCATCATATCATAGCCCTTCTGCGACGTCAGATAAACGACGCCCCAGCTTTCAATGGCATAGCGGGCAATATAGACACAGAGTGAGGAAAGACCGAGAATCCAAACGGCAGGATTCTTGACGACGGCATTCCACTGCATGGTGCCGACTGATTTTTCTTTTTCCGCATCGATCTGTTCCTGCGTCTTTTCTCCGTAATAGACGGCGCCGTTCGGCAGTCCCTGCGTTTCCGGACGGTCGCTCATACCGAAGTAAATGAAGGCCGTCCCAATAAGGGAGATGATGCCGGCCGCAATGAAGCCCATAGACCAGTTGTACATGGAAACGATGGCAGCAATGGCAAAGTAAGCGAAAGATGAGCCCAGGTTGTGACTCGTAAACCAGATGCCATACAAGGTTCCGCGCTGTTTATTGCTGAACCACTGATTCAGGGAGACAATGGACGGACCGGCACCATAAGACTGGAACCAGCCATTAAGACCCCACAAGACGGCTAAGGGAACGAAGGAATTGACAAGCCCCATGCCGACCATAGTGAGTGAAGAAATGAACAAGCCAAAGGAAAAGAATCGCTTGTTATTCATGCGGTCTGCCAGGAAACTGTTGGTAAATTTCCCAAGACCGTAGGTTACGAAGAATACCGAGCCGATGATCCCGATTTCCGTCGGCGTAACGATCCCCGATGCCAGAAGCGGCTTCTTAATAACCGAATAACTCTGGCGGATGATGTAATAAAAAGCATATCCGATCGTGATGGAAGCAAATACGCGCCAACGCATGGCGTTAAACTTTTTCTTGATGGCCTCGCCATCCGTCATTGGTACGGCGTCCGGTGCCGTTCTGAAAAAGTTCCAGATTAAATTGAGCATAAAAAAAACTCCTTCCGTTGCATGAATCCGAATAATGATAAATCCGTATGGTACGGCTTTATTATAATAAACAAATTCTAACAACGGTAGCAGAAAAATTCTGATTTTTCTGTAGGAGTTTTTCTTACACTACATGATGCGCTTAGCGCCTACGTATCGGGCAGACCAGTAACTGCTGTCCATATCAGATACGCTGACTCCGTCACTGGCAGCATTGATAAACTGATGGTTGCCGATATAGATTCCGACGTGAGAAATTCCGGCCTCATAGGTCGAGAAGAAGACCAAGTCACCGGGTTCTAAATTGGCCATGGATACCGATTCACCGACGTCATACTGCTCATCCGCGGCCCGGGGCAGGTCGATACCGGCTGCCGAATAGACATAGCGCGTAAAGCCGGAGCAGTCGAAGCCCGACGGCGTCGAGCCGCCAAAGACGTAAGGAACGCCGATATACTGATTGGCAATGTCGAGAATATGGGTTGCTTCCGAACTGGCAATACGGGGTACACCGTTATAGCCGCCGTTGCCGAAACGGCGTATGGGACCTGTCGGAAGCTGCTGCCCCGTCAAGGCATAAAAGGTCGACGGACCGACGATACCGTCCGTTTCAAGTCCATGGTCGCCTTGATAAGAACGGACAGCCCGTTCTGTGCCGGCGCCAAAAATACCGTCTACATCGACATTGTATCCGGCATTTACCAGAGCCTGTTGAATAAGGAGGATTTCATTGTCTGCCGTCGCCTTGGTAACAAAGGCTGAAGCGACAGCATCATTTTCCGGCATAGATGAACCGGTGAGCGCTGCATACGTCGCAGCTCCGACGATTCCATCGGAATCCAGGCCCTGGTCCTCCTGGAACTTCCGGACAGCAGCCTGCGTCGAGACCCCGTAATCACCGTCAGCAGCGACGGCATAGCCTCTACTGGACAGTGCCTGCTGGATGGTGACAATCTGGTCGCCTCGGTCACCGGGATGGAAGGTGGCGCCGACGACCGATACGGAAGTCAGGACGCAGAATCCCAGTGCGGCTGCTATTTTCTTTGTCGTATTCATCGAATACCCCTTTCTCCGCTTTGTAAAATATACGTTTATTATACCAGTTTTTTCTCTTTTTTAGTAGATTTCAGGTTAATCTTTATCGTGAATACGAAAAAAAGACTTCACAACCGAGTTGTGAAGTCTCTTAAGGATCGAAGGTGAATTAGAACTTACCGGCCTTGGCAGCGCCTTCAACAGCAACAGCAACGGCGACGGAAGCACCGACCATGGGGTTGTTGCCCATGCCCAGGAAGCCCATCATTTCAACGTGAGCCGGAACCGACGAAGAACCGGCGAACTGAGCGTCACTGTGCATACGGCCCATGGTATCGGTCATGCCGTACGAAGCAGGGCCTGCACCCATGTTGTCCGGATGGAGGGTACGGCCTGTACCACCGCCGGAAGCAACGGAGAAGTATTTTTTACCCATTTCGATACATTCTTTTTTGTAAGTACCGGCAACGGGATGCTGGAAACGGGTCGGGTTGGTCGAGTTGCCCGTAATGGAAACGTCAACGCCTTCGTGGTGCATAATGGAAACGCCTTCGCGGACGTCGTCAGCCCCGAAGCAGCGGACATTAGCCCGTTCACTCTTGGAATACGGTACTTCACGAACGATGTTCAATTCGCCGGTCTTGTAGTCGAACTGGGTCTGAACATAGGTGAAGCCGTTGATGCGGGAAATGATCTGCGCTGCATCTTTGCCAAGACCGTTCAAGATAACGCGAAGGGGTACCTTGCGGGCTTTATTGGCGTTGCGGACGATACCGATAGCGCCTTCAGCAGCGGCAAAGGATTCATGGCCGGCGAGGAAGCAGAAACACTTCGTTTCATCCTGAAGGAGCATGGCAGCCAGGTTGCCGTGGCCGCGGCCGACTTTACGGTCTTCCGCAACCGAGCCGGGGATACAGAAGGACTGGAGACCGATACCGATAGCTTTGGCAGCTTCTACAGCCGTCCGCGCATTGGTTTTAATGGCAATAGCGGCACCGACGGTGTAAGCCCAGCCGGCGTTTTCAAAGGCAATAGGCTGTACGTCTTTGACGATTTTATAAGGATCCAAACCGGCAGCTGCACAGATATCGCGGCATTCTTCAACACTGCCGATACCGTATTCTTTCAGTACGCCGAGGATTTTATCGATTCTTCTGTCGTAGCTTTCAAATAATTCCATTGTTTTGCCCTCCTATTGCTGTCTCGGATCGATGTACGAAGCTGCTTCTTCAAAGCGGCCATAATGACCTTTAGCATCTTCCATAGCTTTAGCCGGTTCAATGCCTTTTTTAATGGCTTCCATCATTTTTCCGAGGTGGATGAATTCATAGCCGATGACCTGATTTTCTTCATCAAGGGCCATGCGGGTGACATAGCCTTCGGTCATTTCGAGGTAACGAGTGCCTTTCGCTTTCGTACCGAACATGGTGCCGGTCTGGCTGCGAAGGCCTTTGCCGAGGTCATCGAGGCTGGCGCCAATCGGGAGACCGCCTTCAGAAAATGCCGTCTGTGTGCGGCCGTATACGATCTGGAGGAAAAGCTGGCGCATAGCTACGTTAATAGCGTCACATACTAAGTCCGTATTAAGGGCTTCGAGAAGGGTCTTGCCCGGGAGGATTTCCGAAGCCATGGCTGCAGAATGAGTCATGCCGGAACAGCCGATCGTTTCGACGAGGGCTTCTTCGATAATGCCGTCTTTGACATTGAGGGTCAGCTTACAGGCACCCTGCTGAGGGGCACACCAGCCTACACCGTGTGTCAAACCGCTGACATCTTTAATTTCCTTTACTTGTACCCATTCGCCTTCTTCCGGAATCGGTGCTGGTCCATGATATGCTCCCTTTGTGACAGGACACATATTCTTAACTTCTGTTGAATACAACATGTTCTCTTCACCCTTTCAAAATCTATGAAATAAACGGCAGCAAGTATACGACTCAATCTTTCAACTGGTCATATATCTGTGTAAACAAAGCGCGGTACATGCTGCCCTTGCGCCACAAGAATGAAAATGCGTGCATAACGGAAAAGTCCGTAATGGCGATGCGTCTGAGCCTTCCCTCAGCCAGTTCCTTTTGAACTGATTTTTCATATAAGAATGCAATACCGCAGTCGCGGCAGGCCAGCCCTTTTACAGCGGACAGGCTGCCCACTTCATAGCGGGACGGAAAATGCTCCAGGGTGTACCCTTTTTCCGCCAACTTCCGTTCTAAGATCCGCCGGACACCGGCATGGCGTTCGCCGATGATGAGACGATGGTGCATAAGATCCGACAAGGTCATTTCGACGGGCGTATCGTACCCGTCCGAACAGACGGCAACGATGGGTTCCGTAGAAAATAAAAGCGAATCGTAATGCCCTTGATCAAACGAACTTTCGACAATGGCAAAATCAATGTTTCCCTTATCTAAGGACTGGAGCAGTTTATCGGCATCGGCAATTTCCATATGAAGATTCATGTCTCCATTCTGCTTGAGAATGAGTGACAATTTATCGAGAATTCCCATGCCGGCTGTTGGCGTCGCGCCAAAAGACAAGGAGCGGTTATGCTGCTGCAAGTCATGCAGATGCTCTTTTAAAAGCGTATCATCATGACTAATAGCCGTCGCAGCATTCCAGAGAATGTGCCCGGCTTGTGTCAACTGCAGATGTTTCCCCTTGTAACTAAAAAGTTTGGCCCCGTATTCGCGTTCTAAATATCGAATATGCTGAGAAACGGCAGGCTGCGTAATATGGAGTTCAGCGGCAGCCCGGGTATAATTCATGTGACGGCAAACGCACAAAAATGTATGGATACGAAAATCTAACATGGCACCCTTTCCTTTCTTTGCGTTTTCCATAAGATAATTTTATGATATTTCAGTCGTTTTATCAAGAACAAAGTGGGCAATTTCAGTATACTGATGGGACGACATTGTTCCCAATGGAACGTATTCTCAACAAGGGCCTGCCAAATCACCGCTTCCCTCTACTCTTGTTTTTTTCATATCCAAACGATCCTTAGCCGTATCCCTATTAATAGATGTAATATATATTAACTATAATCGATAACAACAAAATATATCTTATTAATAATGATTATTGTATAATAGAAATAAAAAAACCTGTTATTTCAAGGAAAGGTACCCGATATGACAACAGAACAATATATGAATATGATTCGTAACAATCCTTATGTCATTGGGCGAATCGAAAATCCAACAGAAGAAATGCAGCTTCTGGCCGTACAGTTAAACGGCCAGGCTCTCCAATATATTACCAATCCTTCGCCTGCCGTCCAGGAAGCAGCCATTGCCAACACGGCCCGGGCGATCCAGTTTATCGACAATCCCTCAGAAGACATCAAACTTCAAGCCGTACGCGCCGGCTGGAACAATTTAAGCTACCTCGAAAATCCGTCGCAGGAACTCATCGACGCCGCCTTAGACCAGTCCGGCTGGGCCATTAAATACATCAAAGATGCCGGCCACGATTTGCAGCTCCGCGCCGTCAACAAAAACTACGACGCCGTCAAATACATCAAAGATCCGGCAGAAGACGTCCAACTGGCCGCCGTCCGAGGCAACTACGAAGCCCTTCGCTACATCGAAAATCCGACGGACGAAGCAAAGGACCTGGCCATCGTCGAAGATGCCCAAGCCCTGCGGCTCATCCGCAATTTGGGAAAAGAAGATTTTCTCCACTACCTGGGCCTCAACGTCCTGGTCAGTAAATACATCCCCAAAGATATCAGCCTCACGCCGGATGACTGGCGCGATACCCTCAAGGCTATCCTCGCCCAAGAAGACGTATCCGAAGAATACGTCCGCAACTTCATTACCTGCAGCGCCGTCGACTTATCGCCTGTCGACAAGGTACTCCTCGTCGATGACTATGGCAGCCCAAAGGCCCGACGCATTACTGTAGATGAAAAATTGACCATGAAATAGGAGTAACGACATGAACTTTACAGATACCTATAAAAGCGTAGAACTCGTTCTCACTGCCGGTGAAGTTCCCCTTCTCGTCGGTGAAACGGGTATCGGCAAGACCTCCCTTGCCCGCGAACTGGCCCGTCGTCACGACTGGAGCCTCGTCGGAATCGACGGAAACTTATTAAAAGAAGGGGAAATCGGCGGCCTTCCGACCGTCGAAAATGGAACGACGGTCTACGCCGTCCATCATAAACTTCGTACCATCGACGAAGAAATCGCTAAGGGCAAAACGGTCCTCTTGTTCATCGATGAAATCAATCGCTGCGACCACGCCGTCCAGCAAGAATTGATGAACCTCATCTTGAACCGCGAAATCAACGGATACGCCCTGTCGCCGTCGGTCCACATCATCGCCGCCATGAACCCCTCCGATGCCTACGACTATGAAGTCGTCGAAATGGACGCCGCCCAAGAGAACCGCTTCGTTTGGCTGTACATGGAGCCCGATTACCTGCAGTGGCTCGATTGGGCCTCGTCGGCCGGCATTGAAGAAAAGGTCATGGAATTCATTTCCACCTATCCGGAGTACCTCGATAAGACCAACGAAGACGATATCAACGCCACCCCTCGCAGCTATGAACGAATTTCAAAGCTCTACACCATCTATAAAAATGATTCCGGCAGCATTCCAAAATCCGTCTTCCACAACGTCATCCGCGGCAACGTCGGAAAACTCATCGCCGAAGAATTCATCCAATTCGTCAACTCCGATGCCTCTCCCCTCATCACCTATAATGACGTATTCAGCGACGAAACCCTGGCTCCGGAATTGAGCGGCCGCGTTGCCGGCGAAAGCCATACCCGCCTCTACCTTACGGCCAAAAACGTCCTAAAACAATTAGACTACCACCTTTCCCAAGACAGCGACAATCAGGCCTTATTATCGCGCTTCGTCGCCTTCCTTTCCCTCTATCCCGTCGATCTTCGTTTAGGTGTCATGAAAGACATGAAAGCCGCCAACCCCAAAGTCTATGCCTGCGCTTTGGATAACGCCGACTTCATCGACAGTTACTTTGCGGCCTTTCGCTCCCTGCGGTAAAACGGATGAAACAGTCCATTTCCGTTGAAGCCACTCTCCTCTACCAGCAGGCATCGATAATCGCCGACAATATTCTCCAAGATTCGGTCCGGCCCGATCCGGAAGCGGAGATACCGGCTGATTTTCAAAATGAATTTTTCGCCTTCCTGGGCCGCATCAACGGCCACCTCATGGAAGACAAGGATAATTTTTTCGGATACTTTCTCTTCCAGATGACAAAGAGTATCCGCTTCGATTTGGCGTCCCCGACAGGTGTCAACTTTAAGGGCACCCGCTATCAAATCTACTTCAATCCCCTCCTGTTCCTGACTCTGTCGCCGGAACAGATGGAAAGCACCATCAAGCACGAAATCCTTCACATCGTCTCCCTGCACCTCATCCGAGCCAAGGAACTGCGAGAAAACTACAGCAAGCAAGCCATCACCCTGGCCATGGACGTCGTCGTCAATACCTACCTCGACCATCTGCCGCCTTTTTCGACGACCTTGGAATGGGTCAACACCAATTTTTCCCTCCTCCTAAAGCCCTTCGAAAGTCTGGAATATTACGTCGATAAGATTCAGACCGCCCTGGACATACGGACAGAGAACAAAAATCTGCCGGAACCGGAAAGTGATGCTGACGAAACCGTCGCCGTCTCCTATAACCCCATTACGACCCACGAACTTTGGGATGAAAGCGATCCCGTCGACGATGAAACCTTGAAAAAGTTCACGGAAAAATACGTCGATGCCTCGTCAAAGGGCGACCTCTCCAACTATTTAGAGAGCATGATAAAGGCTTTAAAAGACAACAAAGACAGCCTTCCCTGGCACTGGTACCTGAAAAAACTGATCGGTTCGGTTACCAGCAGTTGGAAACGGACGCCCATGCGACGCAACCGCCGCCAGCCGGACCGCCTCGATCTGCCGGGCAAGCTGCGCTCTCATACGGCAAAAATCCTCGTCGGCCTTGACATCAGCGGCAGCATCACCGACGCCGAATTCCGCCAGGCCATCGGTGAAGTCCTGCAGCTCGTCCGTTGCTACGACCATGAAATCATCGTCGCCGAATGCGACGACCAGATTCGCCGGACCTATCGCATCCGCGACCTCGAAGACGTGAAAGGCCGCCTGGACATTCGCGGCGGCACCGCCTATTCACCGGTCTTCGACTATGCCAACACCCAAAACATCGACCTCTTGGTCTACTTCACGGACGGCAAAGGAGAAGAAAAACTTCAAACATCACCGCGAGGCTATAAAGTCCTCTGGGTCCTCTCAGGCCACGGTGAAACCCTCTCCTTAAAGAACCCCTATGGCCTTGTAAAACGCTTGTCCAAGCTCCCTGACTACGACCCCAGCCTCGACTTCGACGACGTCCGAGGCGGAGGTTTCTCCATGGCCAACCAAGAACACACGAGTAAGCTCTAATATCCACATTACAAAGAAAGACCGCACGCGTGGGTTGCGTGCGGTCTTTTTATATGCCAAGGTTAGAACAATTTTTCATAGAGGAAGCGAATATCGTCGAGAGACAATTCTTTGCAGTTGTTGACCAAGAGTCGGGTCTGCTGGCTTCCGGCCTTGACCAGAAAATCGAGGTCCTCTTTTTTAACACCGAATTCTTCCAATTTAGTCGGAATCTGAACTTTTTCTACGACATCTTTGATTTCGGAAATGATATAGTCCGCTTTAGCATCTGCCGTTTCAGCGTATTTTTCCGGATAGACCGCATCGCAAAGGGCAGCCAGTCGATCCGTGCAGGCATCCTTATTGAATTCCATGACATGGGTAAAGAGGATGGCATTGGAAACACCATGGGCAATGTGATATTTCCCGCCCAAGGGGTAGGACAAGGCATGAACAGCCGTCGTCCCCGAGCCGGTAATGGCCACGCCGCCATAAAAGGCACCAATAAGCATTTCCGTTTTGGCGTCCATGTCAGATCCATCTACAAAGGCTTCCCGGATGTTGTGGAAAATTTTCTTGGCCCCTTCAATGGCATAGGTATCGCTCAAAATCGTCGCTTTCTTCGATGTGAAGCATTCTACGACATGGGCTAAGGCGTCGACACCGGTAGCTGCCAAAACCTTCGGCGGCAGATGACGGATCATTTCGGCATCTAAAATGACATAGTCGGGAATCATGCAGTTATTGACAATCCCTTGTTTCGACTGTTCTTCCGGAATGGCGACAATCGAATTGCAGGTCGCTTCAGAACCGGTACCGCACGTCGTCGGAATCATCAGCGATTTGATGTATTTCTTGGCAATCGTCGGGTCCTTAAGCAAATCGCGGACACCGTATTCGGCACCGATAACGATGCTGGCCAACTTCGCCGCATCCATGACGCTGCCGCCGCCGACACCAATGACCAAATCGATATTGGCTTGGCTGACTTCGGCAATGACGCGTTCAACATCCTGATAAGACGGTTCTGTCGCCAAATCATCAATGACCGTCAGCTTCAAAGAAGAGCAAATTTCTTCGACTCGTTTCGTAAGACCTGCGCCGCGAACGCCTTTATCCGTAAAGAGAAGGACGGACTGCGCCTTTTCTCGCTGTAATACTTCACTGATTTTTTCAACACTGCCGGGACCTGCATAAACGACGCCCGGAATCGTTAATTGGCATTGTTTCATGTTTATTACCTCCACCTTTTATACTTATTTAAAACGGAAAATATAAACTCTTAAACCGAAGATTTCCATTAACGATCGTAGCTTGTGGCATAATCATTTTTTCACCATCAAACTCTTCTCCCATTCTATTTTTTAAATGGAATGGGCGATCTTCTACACTGAATATCGTTACATTACCGTTTGCACCAGACTTTAATGTACCAATCCCCCACGGCAGTTTATGAATTTTTGCTGGGCTAAAAGTGCATGCAGTGACAACATCCATTAACGGCAATCCTAAATTCAGCCATTTTGACAAAACCACAGGAAGCCCCCATAACATATTATTAAACAAACCATTCTTAGTAATATCCGTCGAGATAATATCGGGATAAAAGCCTTGTTCTATTGCAGGATAAATGACCCTATAGCAGTGGTTGATTCTTGCATCCGCTGAATCAAAATATACA
Organism: Megasphaera massiliensis; assembly: GCF_036305205.1. Classification (NCBI taxonomy): domain Bacteria; kingdom Bacillati; phylum Bacillota; class Negativicutes; order Veillonellales; family Veillonellaceae; genus Megasphaera; species Megasphaera massiliensis. Next base: position 17,082 of record NZ_JAXIXE010000031.1, on the reverse strand, counting down.
CCGCGTTTCCTTGCATTAAAAACAGCTTTATTAATCTTTCCATCTTCATCAATAATGGTATTCTGCTTTCCCTGATAAATATGGCAAACAACATCCCCCGGTCGCAACTTATTTACAATATCTTCCATTGTGCTCGCTGCATTAGTAACATGTAAAGTAATTGAACATTTCAACTTTTCAGCTAATTCAATGGTTTTATCCAAAACAATCGGACCAAAAGGTTCTACGACCTCTTCACCATATCTTAATTTCAAACCTCTTGCATGAATAGGATCTGCTTGAAAAATGCGACGAAGCCCTTCTTCATCAAAATATCTGGGATCGACGTTTTCAGGATAGCTTTCAGTAATTTGCCCTGACGTAGAAACATTCACTGAATAGAAAATATTTAAATAACAATTATCCACCACATTTCGTTTGAAAATAGGCCAATTTCCGACACCCGAGCTGCCTCCATCAATGGCACTGGTAATGCCCATTGGAATCAAATTTAAATCAGCATCAAAACCAGGTTCGGTTCCTTCTTTAAATACATGTACATGAGAGTCAACCCATCCGGGACTAACATAATAACCCTCCGCATCAATTTCATCTTTGACATTATAAATTACGTCCGGATCATAGTCTACAATCTTGCCATTACGTATAGCAATGGATCGCTTAGAAATCTTTCTATCATCTGGATCAATAACATTACCATTTTTAATTAAAACATCTATTGTTTCAGCCATCATGTTTCGCTCCTTTTCATTAATAAAACATCCTCTCCAGCCCCTTCAAACAAGAAGTCGCCGGAGAGGCGTTTATGGCAAACTACATTAAGCTAAAGTGTACTACGCTTCAACACCAATTTTCTTTTTAAAGTTAATGAGTAAGGAAAACAGTCCAATGCCAATACCGAAGCAAGCAAACAATACGAGTGCTAAGAAATAAGATCCCGTGGAACCAACAATTGCCCCAATGATTAAAGGAATAATAGCTCCGCCAATATTGCCTACACAGTTCATGCAGCCACCAACAGTACCAATATTTTCACGCTGTGCTAATGCAGCCGGAACTGTCCAGTACAAGCACCCAGACCATTTTTGGAAGAATAATGCGACAGTAATGCAGCCAATAGCCATGTAAAGCGAGTCAGACTGACTGAGCAACAACATGGCGCCGCCTGTCATAACCCCGATTAATAATAAGTTGTAATGCATAATCTTATTATAGTGTTCTTTCCCAAATTTTCTTTTCAAAGTATCCGTAATCGTACCACCTAATAAACCGCCAAGCACACTAACGCCATAGATGATAAATAAAGCTCCGCCCAATCCTTTAATATCTAAATGGTGTACAGTTGCTAAATACATTGGTCCCCAGGTCATCAAACCATAGGCAATGGCATTACCGCAAGTGAACCCAAAGCACATTCCCCAAAAATCTTTATGCATAAAATATGTCGTTAAACGCACCTTGACTTTTGTAGCAACACTGTCGGCCTGATTGGCTTTCCATTCTTCTTCCAGTGCATTTTTAATATAATCACGTTCAGCTTGATTAACCCGCTTATTTGTATCCGGTGTCGACATTAACCGTCGGCCACAAATAATAACAATAACAGCAGTTAAAGCCCCAATGGCAATCAAAGCCTCTCTCCATCCATCTAACCAAAGAACAAACAAGGCAACTAACGGCGCCCCAAAAGCATTCCCCAAAGAGGACCCGACATCAACGAGCGCACTTCCTCTGGAGCGTTCCGTAACAGGAAGCCATATAGATTGCAGCTTAGCGCCTGCTGGATAAATAGGTGCTTCAGAAATACCTAGCAAAACGCGAATGAACATAAAGAGTTTACTACTACTTAAAATCCCTGTAATGGCTTGAAATATCCCCCAGCATAAACCGCCAATCAGCAAAATCTTACCCGGTTTAAATCTGTCACAAAGCCATCCACAAGGAATCTGCATCAATGCATATCCCCAAAAAAATGCACTTAAAATAGCGCCAACAACTTCTGGTGAAAAGTTCAATTCTTCTTGAATCTGAGGCATACATACGGAAATAACGGCACGGTCAATGTAGTTGATAGTACAAATAATAGCTAACATAAAAAATATATTCCAGCGTGCGTTAGTTTTTTTCATCATTTCTTCCATTTATAAGTCACACCTTCCTTATTATTAAATATAGAATTAACTATTGTTTTTCATTTGGTGTGGCCAGATCAACGTGCTATACTATTGGTATAGCATGAATTATTGCATAACCCGAGGACGCCCATTCTCAAAAAATGCAATGTTTTCATGCTTTTTGCTATATATGCAGCAGTATAGATCAGCCTTTTACTTGTTCCATCGCTTATGGTCGTATGCTTTGGGATTGCATACCTTATCCCACTTTTGACCGTTTATAACAGCTACCGTTCCTTCTGCCGCCAGGGTTGCAACACCTGAAGCCGCTTCTCGCGTCTGTCCTGCCATATGAGGGGTAACAACGATATTATCATGATGGAAAATAGGATCTGCCGGATCAATCGGTTCATGTACGACAACATCAGTCCCGGCACTGTGAATTCGGTTTTCATCTAACGCTTTATTCAGCGCAGCTTCGTCAACGATACCGCCGCGAGCACAGTTTATCAAAATGCCATCTTTTTTCATCATCTGCAATTCCGCTTCCCCAATCATATTCCGCGTTTGCGGCGTCAGCGGGGTATGGATGGAAACGACATCGGATTCCTTTAAGATATCATGCATATCTTCACGATATCCATAGCCTTGTGCCTCAACCGCTTCTCGTTTAATAAACGGATCGTAAACCAAGACTTTCATGCCAATTCCGGCAGCCATGCCGGCAAAAATACTTCCGATATGGCCGTAACCCAACAAACCAAGAGTTTTACCGCCTAACTCATAGGCTTTATAGGAGCTGCGAATGCCAAAGTTACCGTTACGCATTTCTTTGTCACTGCGAATCATATCTTTAGCGCAGGCAAACATCATTGCCATCGCATGTTCTGCAACAGAACGACTATTGGCCCCTGGGGCAATGACGACGGGAATTCCGAGTTCCGTTGCAGCTTCAACATCGACATCGTCAACGCCGACACCGGGTCGTCCAATAACTTTCAATTTCGGGCACTGTTCCATCGTTTCCCGATCAATAGAACCGATTCGAATGATAACACCATCAGCATCTTTCAATTCCGGAAGCATAACCTTCGGGTCGCCGCTATTTGTAATAACGACCTCTACACCGGCCTTTTCAAGAACAGCCATGCCATCGTCGTGCAGACGATGTGAAATTACAACTTTAGCCATGAATTACATCTCCTTACGTCAATTATTCATACAGTTTAAAAACATCTTCCAAGGCCTTTTTAATAGCCGGATCCGTGCAGTTCGACGGTTGACGAGCCGGACCTACGTGATAACCGCGCATGTTCACCGCAAGTTTTACGACAGAGTTCGGATTACCCATCTGCATGACGTTTCGGAAAGCGCGAATTTTCTTCTGCGATTCGTTAGCTTTTTCGATGTTGCCTTCTTTCCAGTAGTTATAGATGCTGACCATCAGTTCGGGGAAGACATTGGAGCAGCCGGAAATGGCGCCCGTGCCGCCTGCCATGAGTGCCCAAAGAATCAGGGAATCACTGCCGGCCAGTACATTGAGACGAGGATCGGTATTTTCAATATATTTCAGCATATTATCGAAATTGCCGCTCGAATCTTTAATACCGATGATATTTTCATATTTTGCTAAGGTTTTAACCGTCTTCCAGTCAATGGCGTTACCCGTTCTTGCCGGAATGTTATACAACAGAATCGGCAGGTCAACGGCTTCCGCGACAGCGCTGAAATGTTCGATCAAGTCAGCCTGAGAAGCTTTTACAAAGTACGGCGTGATGATGGACAGGCAATCGATACCGCCCATCTGCTGCACAGCCTTCGACATTTCGATCGTTTCTTTCGTCGTAACGCAGCCCGTACCGGCGTAAACGGGAACCCGACCTTGAACGGCTTCCACAGCAGCTTCAATGATTTCCAATTTTTCTTTGAAAGAAAATGCATAGAACTCACCGTTCGTACCTAAGGGGAAAATACCATGGACGCCGGCTTTAATCAGATGATCGATGAACGCCTGGTATTCCTTTTTGTTAAATTCTTCGTTTTCTGTCAACGCCGTAACAACGGGGGTAATCAAACCTTCTGCTTTAAACATAATATATTCGCTCCTTTGTGCATCTATAGAAATTTAATGATCTGCAAAACGTTTACCTAAATCAACGGCATAACACATACTGTCTGCCTTGGCGATGCCTTTACCGGCAATGTCAAAGGCCGTACCATGGTCGACGGAGGTACGAATGATGGGAAGTCCTAAAGTGACATTGACACCGGAATCAAAGGCCACCAGCTTCATCGGAATATGTCCTTGGTCGTGATACATGGCAACGACAATATCGTAAACACCGCGGTAAGCCTTCAAGAAAACCGTATCCGGTGAAACCGGTCCGTCCACGCAAAGTCCTTCTTTCTTTGCTTCTTCAATAGCCGGTATGATTTCATCAATATCTTCACGTCCGAAGATTCCGGCTTCCCCACTGTGCGGATTGAGTCCGGCAACGGCAATTCTCGGTTCCGTAACGCCTAACTGTTTCATCGCACCATCAGCCAAATGGATACATTCCAAAATTCTGGCTTTCTTTGCTCGATTACAAGCTTCTCGCAGAGAACAGTGCGTCGATACATGAACGACCGACATCTTTTCACTCCAAAGCATCATGGTATAGGCTTTGGTGCCCGTAAGGGTTGCAAAGATTTCCGTATGACCGTCAAATTGATGCCCGCCTTTATGAAGAGCTTCTTTATTTAACGGCGCCGTCGTGACGACTTTGATGTCACCCTTCAAGGCATCCGAAATGGCTCTTTCGATATATCGGTAAGCAGCATCTCCGGCAACGGGAGAAACCTTTCCGATTTCAAAATCTTTTCCGATGGCCAAGTCTATAACAGAGATAACATTAATCTTTCCCGGCTGAAATTCTTGAATATTCTGAATACGTACCAGCGGCGTCGTCAAGCGGAGCTGTTGGTGGTAGTATTGGAGTACATCATAGCTGCCGTAGATCAATACAGACTGCTGATACTCTTTTTTAGCATCTATGGCTTTGAGCGAAATCTCCGGTCCGATTCCGGCCGGATCCCCCATGGTGATGCCCACAAATTTATTTGCCACTGTATCTCCTCCTTTATCACAACATCGTTGTTTTGTTATGTTGTTATGTGTTTATTTTTGTTGTTTAAATTATATTTCACTTGTTCGAATAAGTCAACAACTTTTTATAATGTCAACAATGCCTATTTATCATTGTTTTTTCTTTTTAATTTGCTGAAAATTCTTAAAAAGCAATTGCTAAGGCTAGATAGTCAGTGGCTTTATCCCCATTTATCCGCCTCTTTAAATCATGATATTTTAACATAATAGAACAGATAAGAACAAAAAAGCCATTAGAATAGGCAACATTCCTTACCTATTCTAATGGCTTTTAACGATTTCTATGCACCGAAAATTCACGGCTCCGGCAGATATCTTAAAGATTCTATACAATTGTAAATATCTTTTTCCGTTCCAAAGGCTCCGGCCTTGGTCACAATGGGCAGGCCATTTCGAACACCGCCCAACAGTCTCCCTTGAACAAAACCGGGCACAAGTTCCCGTTCAATCCGGGATCCGTGTGCTGCCAACCGGCGTGTGACAGCAATGGCCGTATCTCCGCCCGTCAAAAACAGTCCGCTTACGGCGGCATCCTTTAAAACAGCCGGCACCAGTTGACTCAAGGTTTGTTTCGTAAACTCGGCCAGCGAATCCGTAGAAAGCCCCTTTTCACGACCATAGGCAGCAAAATCTTCGTACGCCTGACGGCAGTCCGCTCCCGTCAAAATGACATTATGACCTTCCTGTAAACGTGAGACAACCGATTGTATAACGTCACCGGTGCCCGGCACTTCATAAAGTTCTTTCATATCCAAAGAAACGATATTCACTCCCTTATCTCGACAGTATGCAATCTGCGCCATCGTCTTGCTGCTAATGCTGCCGATGACTGCCAATACCGGAAGACTCCGGCAACTGACCTGTAATATCCCCTGAGCGAGACCGGCTGAACCGATCCAAAGGATTTTCTTTCCCGTCTTCATGGCCGCCATAGCAATATGCTCCAACTGTGCCGGCTCCTTTGTATCAAAGGAATAGGCTCGCCCCGTCAAGGCAATCGCTCCCTCAGCCAGATCATGATAGTCATAATGCAGTACGGGTTCTGTCAGGCAGGCCGACAGGATCTTCTGAACATTGTCTTCTTCCAAAGGGTTTCTCGGATCACGGGCAATTTCCGTATCGAGAAGCGGCGTCCCCTGAACGCAAAGACGGCCTTGTTCTACCGTCCGTCCCATTTCGGGATAAGCCGGCGCAAAAATGATGAGTTCCGGCCCATAACTGTCTAAAGCAGCACGGATTTCTTCTTGCAAATGACCGCGCAGGGTCGAGTCCACTTTTTTGTACAAAAAGCGACACCCCCCTTGCCGCATTACCTGCGTCACGGCATGATAAACTCGGTCATAAGCCTCTTGAGGCGATACGACGCGGCTTTCACTATCAATAGCCAGACTATTTTCATTATCTTCAATTTGATCTATATCCAGGATAACATCAGCGGGAATGCCCCGTTTACAAAGCTGGACACCAGTATCATTCGCCCCTGTAAAATCATCGGCGATGATAACAAAATGATGCATACTACCACCTCACTGCACATGAATAAAGTTTACCTGATGCTCGTCAAACAGCCCTTGTTCCTCAGCCGTCGCCGTATAATCACTGATCAAGGTGTCAACTTCCCAGATATCGAAAATATAATAGAGTTTATGCTTCTTAAACTTAGAATGATCGGCAAGGAGGACCACCTTATCGGACGCCTGCAAACAAGCTCGTTTAACATCAATTTTTTCAGCATTGGCCGTCATGATTCGCCAGTCCGGCGTAATGGCCTGTGTCCCAAAAAAGCAGATATCAAAATGCATGGTCTGCACCATATTGGTCGCCAAAACACCGCAGGTCGAATTGGATTCGACGTCAATATGACCGCCCAAAAGAATGACGTATACCCCTAAAACCGGTGTCAAAACCTGTGAAATGGCTAAGTCATTGGTGACAACGGTCAAATTCTCCCAATGCTGCTTGGCCATTAATTCAGCTAACTCAAAATTCGTCGTCCCCGCATCCAAATAGATACTCATCGACGATTCTATCATGGGCAGGGCTGCGGCTGCCATCTTTCGCTTTTCATCGATATGGACCAATTTTCGATTCCGATACGTGGCATCCTTTACGGATGATTCCACTAAAACAGCTCCGCCATGGCTCTTTTCAACGAGCCCTCCTTCTTCTAAATGCTGTAAATCCCGACGAATCGTCATCGTCGTTACGTCCAGTTGTTGTGCTAAGTCGTTTACAGTAACGGCTTTACTCTTATACAATTCATTTAAAATAAATTGCCGTCGTTCTGCCGGTAGCATATCCTTCACCTCATGTTCATCTTCACATAGTTCGCTCACAATTCGTTGTTTATATTTGTTGTTTTGTGTTATTTAATTATATCAAGAGGGAAAAGAAGCGTCAAGAAGGAAAACATAGCAAAACAGACCTCGCACAAAAAAGTATGATATGTCCACTTCGGGGTAGACATGAGAAATAATAAAATCGCATGTTTCTTGAAGAGGAGCATATCATTTACACGATTTCACTGAAGCAGCTTATTTTTTATGCCCGCATATATTTCGTTCCCCGTCCCACCCCAGTCTTGCGTATGGCCTTCTTTTGAACCAGTTCATTTAATACACGTATTACTTTAACTCTCGTGAATGGAGTTTGCTCTTCGATTTCTTTTCGACTCATGAGGCGATTTTCCGGCAACACCTTGAAGACGAGCAATTCATCCTGTGTCATTTGAGGAACCGCATCTAGGACTGGCAAAGTAATGCGAACAGCATTATCAGTAATAAAGAAACGCAAATGCAACGAAAACTTTTTCGTCTCATTTATATCCAAACGAAACCTTATTTTCTGTCTAACTCAGCATTCTGATGAATAAAAATCGGATTATTCAAGAAATCCAAGGATCTCAAATATCTCCTATCCATAAGATGGCAATATTATAATCAGAAAGTCTATTCCATAACCAAAAAGTCCCCTGAGCCAGTATGATGTGCCTCCCCTAAAGTTAGATTTTTAGGTCCAACTTTAGGGGGGGCGGTTCACATTACCCAGGGGATTTTCTAAAACATTTAGTCGTTTCTTGCTACTTTAAAAATGGAAGTCCATCTGCGTACGGATGAGGGTTCGCTTATTATCGGAGTTAGAAATCTGTTCTTGTTTCGAGTACAGCGTTTCCCATTCGATATTCTTCCAGGGAACGTATTTATAGCCCAGGATCCAGCCTTTACTTCCGGCACTGCCATTGTAGAACAGGGAGCCCCATTCATCGTCGCCAGCAATGGTACCGTTCGTTCCATATCGATACCATCGAGCATAAGCCTGCCAGGTTCCTGGCTTCTTCAGGTCCGTTTCTTTGTAGTTCAACCGCAGGAAGGTACTGCTGTTTTGATAGTCGGCATTAGTACGAACATAGTCGGCCAGGAAGCGGACGTCTTTTGAGACGTCAAACCAGCCGCTTAAGACGTAGGCTTTATCGTAATCGACAGTTTCTTCGCCCCAAGTTTCAAGATGGGTCGTGTTCTTTTCGTAAACATCGCCCTTATTCTTGGAGTTGAGGGCATAAGCCAAGTTGATGCCGGCTCGCGGCCCTACATTCCCCCACGTGCCAAGGCCGTACCAACTTTCGTGGTTGCCGGCCCCGGTCGAAGCCATCCAAAAACCACTGGCCATCAGATTCGTCCCCTTGATTGGTACGGCAACTTGAACACCATCGGATTCGGTTCCGAAGAGGACGTTTTGCTGCCCTAAACCGCGCCATGCCCGGCCAATGTTGATCCAAGCTCCGGTCTTAGGATCCGTTCCTTCGACCCAGATACGCTGGATATTACCATCGTGACCGGACCAGCGCTTGGCACGGCCCTTGTCTTTCCCGTCGGCTGCCCATGAACCCGATTCATTCTCGTGGTCGTGACCGCCGTTGTAGAAGGAATTTTTTTCTAGCTGGAATTTAGCTTTCCAGTTGTCGTTTACTTTATATGCCCCATTAAGGCTCATATAGAAGCGATTATTATCCTTGTACAGGTCGCTGTTATTCTGCACCTGACCACTGTATTTATCATGGTCGTACTGGACGCGGACAAAACCGCTGAGTTCCATCTTGCCGGCGATGCCGTTCTTTAATTCATCGATATCTTTCGTATTCTGGTCGATCTGCTTGGTGTTAGCCGCTACTTGCTGCTGAAGGACGCTGATTTCATCAGCATATTCCCCGTGGAGCTTTTCAAGAACCGCCTTATCGCCAAAGCTTCCGCCGCCCTTCTGCATGGCTTTGGCAACGATGCTGGCCACTTCATAGCGAGTCATCGTGCGGCCACCTTCAAAGGTATTGTCGCCCATGCCTTCGATGACCCCTTCCTGAGCCAGATAATCGAGGGCTTCATAGGACCAATGGTCTTTCGGTACATCGGAGAAACTGTCGGCCGATGCCGCCCATGCCGCGCCGGACAGTTCCAACGTCAAGGCCGCTAAGACCGCACAGGCTTTTTTATTAAAATACATCGTAAGGACCTCTTTTCTTATAAGTTATCGATCAGCATGGCCCCTACGCTGTCATAGACTTTGCGGGCCTGAGCCTGAATGGCCGGTCGGGCCGTGGAAACAGTATAGCCGTTGTATCCCAGGATCATGGGCAGGTCGTTGATTTCATCGCCAATGGCCAAGATTTCGGCGCCGTCCCACCCGAAGAGGGCGAGCGTATGGGAAATGGCCTGTTCCTTACTGATGTCAGCCGGAATAATATCGACGGCGCAGCGATTGGGGTACGCATGAATCACGTTGCCAAAATTAGCGTTGACTTCCTCACTAGCCGCCAGGGCATCTTCCGCGTTCGTAAACCCTAAGGAAAACTGATGAATGATCTGCGGCAAGTGCTCTATATCCTCTTCTGTAATAGGAACCAAGGTATAGTCCCACTGTTCAGCCTCGCGCCAAACCCAGGTCCCCTCCATATCGTGGCAAAGATAGGTCCGGTCTTCTGATGAAAAAGAGAAATGGAAAGATTTTCGGACCAGAGGCAGTTCACTGGCTTTCTTTAAAACGGCCGGCTCGATACGGGCTTCCCAAAGGACCCGATTCTGTCCGTCACTGATAAGGCCTCCGTTATTGCAGGCCAAATAGTCATATTCAATGCCGTAGTGCTTGAGCTGGGGCCAAAGCATGCCGTGGTCACGGCCGGAAACGACGCCGAATTTATGGCCCGCAGCCCGCCACTGACGAACGGCTTCCGCATCTTCAGCTGTAATGATATCGTCTCGGAATAAAGTCCCGTCGTAATCACTGGCAGCAACTTTTAACATAATATTCCTCCTCATATACGATAGATGACGGCTTCTGCCGGTCGTAATTCACCGGCCCGGGGATTTTCAAAATTCCCAATAAGTACCGAGGCGCCCTGTACAAGGTCGACATTATAACGAACCGTATCATTCGTGAAATTGACCAGGATCAGGACAGCCTGATTACCCAAAGTCCGTTTAAAAGCGTAGATGGACTCATCGTCAGCCAAGAGTTCTTCATAGCTGCCCTGCAGCAAAATCTGCGACGCTTCCCCCCGGAATCGTTCATGCTGGAGTTTACGATAGTAAGAAAGGACCGATTGATCATCTTTTTCTTCAACTTCAGCGCAGCAGGAGGCAAAGTCGTCATGAACGGGAAGCCACGGCGTCCCCGTCGTAAATCCGGCCTGCGCCTCCGTCGTCCACTGCATGGGAGTCCTGGCATTGTCCCGGCTGTGGAACTGTACGACCTTCAGGGCTTCTGCCGATTCAAGACCTTCCTCCAAAGCCATCTGATACTGGCCATGAGTCGAAATATCGTTATAGTCTTCAATCCGTTCAAACGCCGTATTGGCCATGCCTAATTCCTGCCCCTCATAAATGAAAGGCGTCCCCCGAAGCCCGAACAAGACCGTCGCCATGGCTTTCGCCGCCGCTTGGGTATCCGTTCCCTCCGGGAAGTAGTGATTGACACAGCGATTGCGGTCATGATTTTCAAAGAAAATCGGATACCAACCGTTATCAGCCGTCGCCCTTTGGCTGGCAGACAGTGCTTTTTTGAGCTTCGTCAGCGGCCACGAAGAGGCTTTGCACAAAATTTCATCATCCGTAAATTCCACGTTCGAATGGCTGAATTCAAAGAGCATACTGAAAACGCCGTCTTCGCCGACCCATTGGGGCAACTCTTCCGGTGCCACCCCATTAGCTTCGGCGACGGTGAAGATATCGTGACCGTCAAAGACCTGGCTGCGAAATTCATGGAGAAAGTCGAGGATACCCGGCGTATTGGCAATCATCTGATGGATCGACGACAAGCCGTCAGCTCCATCGACAGGGCCGTCTTCAAAGACAGCCGGCTTCTTGATATAGACGATGGCATCGATACGGAAACCGCCGACACCTTTATCGAGCCAAAAGTTGGCCGCGTCATACAAGGCCTGGCGGACGTCTGGGTTTTCCCAATTCAGATCCGGCTGTTCGACGGCAAAGGTATGCAGGTAATACTGCTGCCGTTCTTCGCACCAGGTCCAGGCCGAACCGCCGAAGATGGACCGCCAGTTCGTCGGAGCCGAACCGTCTTCCTTGGCATCACGCCAGATATACCAGTCAGCCTTATCGTTATCCCGGCTCCGTTTCGATTCTTGGAACCAGTCATGCCGGTCCGAAGTGTGATTGTAAACCAAATCCATGACGATGCGGATATCCCGCTTCTTGCCTTCAGCAATGAGTTTTTCCATATCGGCCAGGGTCCCGTAGCGACGGTCGATGGCCGTATAATCACTGATATCGTAGCCGTTGTCGACCATGGGCGACGGATAGACCGGCGTCAACCAGACCGCACCGATGCCCAAGGCTTTTAAATAGTCGAGATGACGCGTAATGCCGGGAATATCGCCTTCGCCGCTTCCTGTCGTATCCTGAAAGCTGCGGGGATAAACCTGATAGACTGCTGTTTTCTGCCACCATTTTAACGTATCCATAAAAACCTCCTAGAAAATGACAATCGGTGTTTCACCAGCGACGACAGGCTGGTCCGGTTCTTTCTTCATCTGCGGATATTCCGGAGAATTGGTAACGGCCATGATGACGATATCGTCATAGCCGGCCTTAGCAATGACATCGCGGTCGAAGCGAATCAAGGGATCACCTGCTTTTACCTGTGCATCCTGTTCCGTCAAGAGGGTAAAGCCTTCACCGTTCAAATTGACCGTATCGAGACCGATGTGAATCAAGATTTCAGCGCCATTGCTCAGTTCCAAGCCCACGGCGTGGAGGGAGCTTTCCATAATCATCGACACAACGCAGTCCGCCGGAGCCACAATCGTATCGCCGGAAGGCTTAATGGCTACGCCGTCGCCCATCATCATCTGAGAAAAGGCGTCATCAGGGACTTCGCTGATATCGACGAGGTCGCCGGACACGAAGGCTTTCAGCCGCATGGAGCGGGAATCTTCATCGACAGAAGCGACAGCAGCAACGGGTTCCGCCTTAGTGCCATCCGATTCAGCCGCTTTCGGTTCTGTCGGCACGGTTTCAGCAATCGGCGTATAATCGCCTTTCAGCAAGGCATCGAAATGGCTGCGGACGTTCGGCACGGACAGACCGACGATGACCTGAACGGCACGGCCGTTTTTCACCAAGCCAAAGGCCCCGGCATTGGTAAACTTGCTCGTCCCGGCAACTTTATCCGGATCGTTGACCGTGACCCGCAGACGAGTCGCGCAGTTGGTGACTTCCTGAATGTTGTCCGGACCGCCGAGGCAGTCGAGGAAGACCTGAGCTTTCAAGGCATCGGCACCACCGGCAATGCCCTTCTTTTCCATTTCTTTCTTGGCTTTATATTCCGCCTTGGTAAACAATTTATCGTCTTCACCATCATCGGTCCGCCCAGGCGTCTTAAAGTCGAAGTGAAGGATCAAGAAACGGAAAACGACGAAATAAATAGCGGTAAAGCAGAGGCCGATGGCAATCTGCATGATATACGTCCCGGCGTGGAAGCGGAACAGGGGAATCCAGTTTTGGACGAAGGCATCGATGAGGCCGCCGCCAAAGTTGCCAGACAAGCCGATAAAGTAGAGGATGGACGACAACGTCGCCGATAAAACGGCATGGACGACGTACAACACAGGGGCGACGAACAAGAAGGTAAATTCAATCGGTTCGGTAATGCCGCAGAGGACAGCTGTGATCGTAGCCGGGATCAAGAGGGCTGCTACCTTTTTACGCTTTTCCGGTTTGGCGCAGTAATACATGGCCAAGGCTGCACCGGGAAGACCGAAGACTTTACCGCTGCCGTGAAGGGCAAAACCGCCCTGAGGGAACATATCCCGCAATGACTGGGCACTGGTTGCAAAGTCGTTGATGTGTCCCAACCAGTAGGCCTGAATGCCGCCGTCAACGACAGCCGGCCCAAAAATGAAGGGCAGGTAAATGAAGTGATGAAGGCCTGCCGGCAGGAGCATCTTCTCGGAGAACGTATAAGCCCAGACACCGAAGATACCACTGGTCTTGAGGAAGAACTGGAACTGTTCGATACCGTGCTGAATGGGCGGCCAGATATAGCAGAAGAGAAGGGCTGTCGGCAGCATGACCAAAAAGCCGACGGCGACGACGAAAGCCGGACCTTTGAAGATACCGAGCCAGTCGGGAATTTCCGTATCATAGAAGCGATTGTGGAGATAGGCAGAAATGCAGGCAATAAAGATGGCGCCGAGCATGCCCATATCCAAGGTCTTGATGTTAGCAATCATAGCCAGCCCCGTACCGGCTCCGGCTTCCTGACTGTAATCGACGCCGAAATAACTGCCGTGGAGACTCAAGAGGCCAGAAATGAAGTAGTTGAAAATCATATAAATGACGAAGCCTTCCATGGCACAGCGTGCCTGTTCTTTCTTGGCAAAACCAATGGGAACGGCGATGGCAAAGAGGATCGGCATCTGCTTAAATACCGTCCAGGCACCTTGCTGGACGACGTACCAGAAATCGTACCACAAGGTCCCCTCTTCAGCTAAGCTGCCAAAGAGTCCCGTATTACTGAAAATAATCGACACGGCAACAGTCAAGCCGAAGAAAGCAAATAAAATGACCGGCGTATACATAGCGCCGCCAAAGCGCTGCAATTCCTGCATACTGCGTTCCTTGCTGAATGTCATAACAGTTTCCTCCCGTTTAAAATAAAAATATAAGTCCTTAGCATTCTCGGTCATATAGCGAAGACGTCATTCGATGTATTCCTTGAAGCTATCTTTACTAACAGGATATAAAAAAAGAGCCGCGAACACAATAGTTTCGCGGCTTTCCGGCACTGCGGCACGGGGCTGTAATCTGGTACAAAATACGTACTTTGGTACATATCATTCGTCACCTTGGCGCAGGCGATGACAGTACATACAGTAATTGACATACCAGACTTCGATGAGGACAAAGTAAGGCATCATAGACTGGAAGGGGACGTGTTCCTCTTCCTTATCGTAGAGTTGGAACTGGCCCGGAGAAATATAGAAATTGACCGTCGACAACGAGGCCAGGGTATTATCCTGCAGACGGGTAACGGAAATAAAGGGAATATCCCGCGCCTTCAGGAGATGGCCCAATTCGGTTACGGCCGGCGATTCGCCGGAAAAAGAAACAATGATAAACAAGTCGTCCTTAGTCAGGGAATGGACAAGATTGCGGAATTCTTCCCGCGCCGGCACATCGTAAATCAAAATATTGTCATAGAAGAAGAGGCGCTTCAGTTCTTGAACGACGTTATTTTGCACATAGCCCGAAGAATACGTAAAAATCCGATTGGCTTCATGGATGAGGGAACTGGCCCGATCAAAATTAAGATTGCAGACCTTATCGACGGTTTGGGCATAAAATCGATTCAGCCCTTCCAAGGTATGGGCATCATACTCGAAGGATTTCGCCTGTTCCCGTTTGAGGAGCAGCTTGAATTCGCCAAAGCCTTCGAGGCCCAATTTTTGCGCAAAGCGGACAATGGTCGTCGTCGATACATTGCAGGCTCGAGCCAATTCGTGAATCGAACTGCGGCGAACCTCAGCCCGGTGCTGTACGATATACTTCCAGATACCCATATCGGTATTATTTAATTCTTGTCGGTGTTCATTGATGAGTTCCTCCAGTGCCATGGCCGCTCCTCCCTTGCAAAAAAGCCCTTGCGGAGATTTCCGCAAGGGCCGGAATTATGCTTTTATTATAGAAAATTAGGGGAAGGGCGTCAAGAGTCGGGAACCGGCATCAGACGCAGAGAGCCGCAGCAATGGCGGCCCCGATGGAGGCGCCGTGGCTGTTGGGCACAATGTGAATCGGCGTTCCTTCAGAGAGACCCATGCAGGAACGGCAGACAGCCCCTTCAATAACGCTGGGGACGCCGGCGATTTTTTCGACAAGGCTGCCTTCGATAGCAATGGCCTGTTCCTTAAGTTCTTCTTCTCCCGCCAAATGGCCGAGAATGCCGAAGCTGGCAGCGCCGATCATCTGTGCTGCCCGCGTAAAGACAGCTCCGCCCAAGGCACAGAGGCCTTCTTTTTGGGCCAGCGTCACGTCAAAGCCGAGAACGTCGCGGACCGTCTTTTCACCGGAGAAAAGTTCATTCATACAGCGCGTCGTAAAACGGGGAACATCGTCGCGATCCAAATAATCCATCACCATGACGCGGAAGAGCTCGTTCAAGTAACGGCCGCCAATCATCTTTTCAAAACAATGATCTCCGGGCTGCTGCGATTCTTCGTCGACACGGCGATCCCAATCGGTACGCGGTCCTCCCGAAAAACCCCCGGCTTCTAAGTTGACGATCATCAAAAGTGCCGGTTCATAATAACACATATTGAAGCCTGTACCGCAGACGATGCCGATCTGGGCCGGATTATGCTGATAGACAGACGACAAGAGGGTCGCTGTCGTATCGTTCAACAGGGCCACCGGTTCAATACGGTCCATTCCATTGCGAACGAGGGCTTCCTTAAGAAGACCGTTGATCGACTTACCGGCAACACCGGGGACATCGATTTCTTTCGACCAGGCGATGAGGCTGGCATCTTTGGCTGACGTCTGATTGACGGCAAAGGAAAAGGTAAATCCCAACTTATAGGGCTCATTGCCGCCGGCCGCTTCTTTTACGATATTGGCGATGAAGTCAAACAAGGCCTCTGCCGTCGTCGACGAAGTCGTGTAGTCATAAGCGTCACCTCTTAAAGGCTTCGATACCTTGGTTTCAATCGTAAATCCATCTGCGCCGGATAAGGTGATACGTGAAGCCCGGACATTGGTCCCGCCGAAATCAAGAGCCATGAAGGTCCCCGTTTCCAATCCCGTCGGGAGTCCCAAATAGGTACGCAGGGCCGAAAGAGAGCTCTTTTTACCGGCCAGGGCATCTTCCGCCGTCCGGCGAAAATCCTGAGCCAAGCGGCATAAATCGGCGCCGTCTAAATTCAATTTCTGCTGCATCGTCTTAAAGTCCTTTATCGTATCTGCCATTGCTGTAGGCCTCCTGTCTGTACTTTAAACATCTATGCCTCCATCATAAAGGAAATGCATCGGGAATACAACCGACAAGGGCCGTTTTGTTCCCATGAAACCGCCTTGGACGGTGGTACATATTGTGAACTTCGGTACACCCCATCATAATACAAGAAAAGGGACAGTGCATGAAGATATCATTCATGCACTGTCCCTGAATAAAATTTGGTGGGCGATAACAGGATCGAACTGCTGACATCCTGCTTGTAAGGCAGGCGCTCTCCCAGCTGAGCTAATCGCCCATGTGGTGACCCCTACGGGATTTGAACCCATGTTCTCGCCGTGAAAGGGCGATGTCTTAGACCAC
>NZ_JAXIXE010000030.1:0-6108 GCF_036305205.1 Megasphaera massiliensis | reverse complement strand
TTCCCGGGCGAAGTTGTAGGCATGAAGGCCATTAAAGCCATCCACGGTCCCTTGCCGCAGGCCCCGCTCATGCCTACCGGCGGAGTTAACGTCGACAACGCCGGAGAATGGATCAAAGCCGGCTGCGTCGCTGTCGGAGCCCTGACGGGCGGCGGCAAAACGGCCGATGAAATTACGGAAACGGCGAAGAAGTTCGTTGCAGCTGTCAAAGCAGTACGCGCTTAAATCTGTATTCCTGTTAAAAATGAACGCCTTCGAAGATTCGTCTTTGAAGGCGTTTTGTCATACTTTGAGACTTGGGTGATTGCCAATAGCTAAAGCGTCCTCGAAAGATCTGTTACAGCCTTTAGAGGAGGTTTTGTGTTGCTGCCGGCCCTCGACGTCGAAACAATCAAGCTTTGCAACTGCTGCCGTGTAGCTGTTATGCCCGGGGACGACGACCTTGAAAGACGTCGTAACCGCCCTTGAATGCGGCGCAGACGTCGTCAAGATCTTCCCAGGTGACCGTGGTAGGCATGAAGGCTATCAAAGCTATCCACGGTCTCTTACTGTAGGCACCGCTCATGCCGAAGGGCGGTGTAAATGTCGACAACGCCGGTGAATGGATACAGCTGTGTGTCTCTGTCGGAGCCGGCAGAGCCTTGACGGGCGGCAGTAAGACGGCTGCAGAAATTACGGAAACGGTGAAGAAGTTCGTTGCAGCTATCCAAGCCGTACGGGAATAACTTCTGGTAGAGGCTTGCAGATAGATGAAAATCTTCCTATGTTTTCTTAGAAGGAATTTTTGCTAACACGTGATTTACTGCTTTACGAAGATTGTTTAAACAAGCTTACGAAATAAATTTTAATGGCATAATAACGCCATTTATGGCAGGTGAATAATGTTAAACCTATTTATCTTAGAAAATTTATTGTTGGGAAACCGTATAGAATGCCTTTCCATTTTTAATTAGCCTATACTATTTCTGGTGGATTTATGGTAAGATGAATTTGAGAATGGGGAAATATAGATGTTAGGAATGATGGAGTGGCTATGGATAAGTTGATTTTAATTGAAAAAGAGCCTCAGGAAACGGTGAGGGAATATGCTTACCGCGTGTTGTACCAAAATATAATGACTTTGAAACTGCCGCCGGGAACGGCCATGTCTGAACAGGAGCTATCCGGAATCTTGCAGGTGAGCCGGACGCCGGTTCGCGAAGCCTTTATCCGACTGGCGCAAAAGGGGCTGCTGGAAGTATTGCCCCAGCGAGGAACTTTTGTATCAAAAATCCATACTGGACAGTTGGCTGAATTTCGCTTTTTTAGGGTGACTTTAGAACGAGCGATTGTAGAATTGGCTTGCCGGGAGTTTTTGGATCCTTGGCGGACGAAGTTGGAGTTTTGTATCTTTGAGCAGGGCAAATTCGTAGCCAACGGCAATGCCGAAAGTTTTTTTAAGAGTGACAATACCTTGCACTCGCTGCTCTATGAAGGCTGCGGTAAGCCCCATATCTGGCAAGTAGTCCAAGACTCAAACCTCGACTATGCCCGGGCTCGTGTTTTAAATATCAGCGATGGCTATGCAGCCGAGCAAATGGAGCTCCTCTATGAACAGCATAAGATTATTGTACAGGCCGTATTCGATAAAAATGTAAAAGCCGCTCAAGACATGATGACCAAGCACATCAACAAGGTCATGGTCGACGTAGCGGTATTGAAAAAAGAATATCCCGAATACTTCGGATAAAAAAATTCCGTATACTTGAGTATACGGAATTTTTTATGTTCTGAAACTTTCACGTTCAATGAGTTCGGCATTGAACTCGGTTCGAATGGGGACGGCATCAGCCCCCTTGGTGGTTAATTCAGTTACGATATTGACGGCAGCTGTGCATAAGTTTGTTAGTTTGTTGTCCAGGCTGGTGAGGGTCGGTGTGGCGCATTCAGCTAGAATAGAGTTGTTGCAGCCGACGACGGGGATGTTTAGCCCGTGGCGCAGGGCTGCTCGCTGTGCCCCGACGGCAAAGATGTCATCGGCTGTAATGATGGCGTCGAAGTCGATGTGTTCAGCGACTAAGCGGTCAATCAAGGCTTCTGTATCCGTAAGGGTTTTGGGAATCTGTTGAATCAACTCAGTGCGATGAGGCAGCTGTAAATCTTTGATTCCCAGGCGAAAGCCGTCCAACTTATGGCGGCCGCTGTAGGTGAGCGAATTATAGATATAGAGGATATGTTTACAGCCTTTCTTGGCTAGGGCTGCGACGACATCTTTCATGCCGTCTCTTTCATTACAGACGACGCTGTACATGCGGGGCTGGTGGTAGTCACTGTTGATGGTGATGACCGGGATTTGACGGGCCGTTTCACAGAGCAGCCTCACATCCGATTCTGATGAAAACGGCGTGCCGATGGTGATGATGGCATCGACGTGTTTTCCTGCCATGTCGGAGATATACTTGCCGTTATGGCCGGTATCGCTGCCGGTGTTGGACAGCATGACGTCAAAGTGATGTTGCCTCAGGCCGTCTTCCAAAAGGGATACGGCGTGGGCATAGAAGATATCGGCGACGTCAGTGCAGATGACGCCGATGATTTTCATGGAATCCAGGCCCAATCCGCGGGCAAAGGGGTTGGGCTTATAACCCATTTCTTTCATCACCTGAAGTACCTTGGCCCGTGTTTTTTCGCTGACTCGGCTGCTGCCGTTGAGGACGCGGGAAACCGTGGCGATGGAAACATGGCATTTTTGCGCGATGTCGTAAATCGTGATATTCATAGCAATCGATCCTCTTTATGTAAAAATCTGGGGTGCTTACATTATAACACATTTCTTTCTTAGTAAATCAATAGGGATATGGATAAAATATGTAAGAGCTTAACTGGAATGAATGTGGATAACCTGTTTGAATTTAAAACGAAAAGTATTTATTTGGGAAGGAAAATACGGAATACATGATAAAAAAGCATTGTAGAACTTAATTTTTTCAAAAACCATACAGAAAAATCATACGTCATTGACACTGAAGGCATGCTATGATATCCTTTCGGTAAAGATAAGTGTAAGAGCTTACAATAAATTTTCAGTTGACCGACAGCATTCGACGCCGGGTATTGGAAGGAGACATATAATAATGAAACAATTTATGGACAAGGATTTCTTACTGGAAACAGATACGGCAAAGCATTTATTCCATGATTATGCAGCAAAGATGCCGATTATCGACTATCATTGCCACATCTCTCCGCAGGAAATCGCTGAAGATCATCACTTCCGCAGCATCACCGAAGTATGGCTCGGCGGTGACCATTATAAATGGCGTATCATTCGTGCCAACGGTACTCCTGAAGAAAAAGTCACCGGTGAAACGTCGACTGACTTGGAAAAATTTGTAGAATATGCGAAAGCGCTTTCTCGTTCGATCGGTAACCCTCTTTACCATTGGAGTCACTTAGAATTACAGCGCTATTTCGGCATCACCGAACCGCTGACGGAAAAGAATGCTGAAGATATCTTCAATCGCTGCAATGCAAAGCTTCAGGAAAAAGGTATGGGCGTCCAGGGCTTGATTGAACAGTCCAACGTCAAAGTTATCTGCACGACCGATGATCCGGCCGACGATTTGAAATGGCATCAGAAATTGAGAGACGAAAAGACTTGCAGCGCTAAGGTATATCCGGCTATGCGTCCGGACAAACTGATGAACGTCGATAAAGACGGCTACGCAGATTACATGGCTCGCCTCGGCAAAGCTGCCGGCGTCGATATCAAGAATTTTGCCGACCTTCGCCAAGCCATGGATAAACGAATCGCCTTCTTTGAAGAAATGGGCTGCCGCGCTACGGACCATGCCTTAGAATATGTTTTCTGCCGTGAAGCTGATGAAAAGACGATCGATGCCATCATGGCCAAAGCTTTGAACGGCGAAGCTGTCAGCAAAGAAGAAATGGAAGCCTATAAGACGGCTGTTCTGACCTACCTTGCCGGTGAATATCACAAACGCGGCTGGGCTATGCAGATTCATTTTGCAACCCTGCGCGACCTCAACTCGGAAATGTATCGTAAACTCGGACCTGATACGGGTTATGACAGCATTGCAGAAGGCAACTGCTGCAAAGGCCTTATTGCCCTCTTAGATCACCTCAATGAACTCCATATTTTACCGAAGACGATCCTTTACTCGGGCAACCCCAATGACAATGCCATGATTGCTACGATTATCGGCGCTTTCCAGGGCGCTGGCGTTCGCGGCAAGATTCAGCAGGGTGCTCCCTGGTGGTTCAATGATACTAAACAGGGCATGATCGACCAGATGACCGGTATTGCCGATGAATCTGTCTTTGGCAACATCCTGGGTATGCTGACTGACTCCCGCTCCTTCTTGTCCTACGCACGCCATGAATATTATCGCCGCATTCTCTGCAACTGGATCGGTAATCTCGTCGAAAACGGTGAATATCCGAACGATGAAGACGCACTTCGCCAGTTAGTCGAAGATATCAGCTTTAACAACGCAGCTAACTATTTTCAATTTCAGATGTAAACGAGGGTAAACGATGAAAAATGTAAGTGAATTCCATCAGAAACAACAGCATCCTGTACGGATCTTACAGTTTGGAGAAGGTAATTTCCTGCGCGCCTTCGTCGACTATGCCGTCGACGTAGCTAACGAGGAAAACGGTTTTGACGGCAGCGTAGCTGTCGTCATGCCCCGCTCGGGCAAGACCGACCGTTATTCCAAGCAAAATGACATATACACGGTATGCTTGAGAGGTCAGCAGCACGGCAAAGTCTGCAAGGAAAACCGCGTCATTACGTCGGTGAAGACCGTAATCAGCGCCCGCGATGAATACGACGCCTTCATGGCTTTGGCTCAGGAAGAGGCTCTCGAATTCGTCGTATCCAATACGACGGAAGCCGGCATCGTCTGTGATGCCAATGATAAATTCGAAGACTGCCCGCCGACGACCTTCCCGGCGAAACTGACCAAGTTCCTCTATGAACGGTATACCTTCTATAAGGGAGCTGAGGACAAAGGCCTTATCATGCTGCCGACGGAATTGAACGATAATAACGGTAAACTCCTCCGGGACTGCGTCACCAAGTATGCTGAAAGCTGGAAATTGGAACAAGGCTTCCTGAGCTGGCTTGCCCAGAGCTGCCGTTTCGTCGATACCCTCGTCGACCGTATCGTCGTAGGGTACCCGGAAGACTCCATCGATAAGATCCAGGCTGAACTGGGCTATGAAGACGCTCTCCTCGACCAGGCTGAACCTTTTTCCCTGTGGGTCATCGGAGATTCAACCCTGGCCGACCGCCTGCCGTTGAAATCGAGTAAATTCCACGTTGAATTTACCGATAACATCCAGGCCTTCAAGGAACAAAAAGTCCGTATCCTCAACGGGGCCCATACGTCGATGGTCCTCGGTGCGTACCTTGCCGGCCTCGACTACGTCGGTCAGTGCATGGAAGACCCGATTATCCGCAAATCCCTGGACCAGACGGTCTTCGATGAAATCGTACCGACCGTTGATTTACCGGAAGAAAAGGCCGTTGCCTTTGCCCGAGCCGTCTACGAACGATTCGAAAATCCCTTCGTAAAACACGCGCTTTTGGCTATTTCCCTGAACTCCATCTCGAAGTGGAGAGCCCGGATCCTGCCGACCTTTAAGGACAGCCTGGCAGCGACGGGAAAACTGCCGAAGTTCCTGACTTATTCTTTGGCGGCTCTACTGGCCTTCTACCGGACGAGTGAACAGGGTGACCAGTGCCTCATCGGGTCCCGGGCCGGCAATACTTATGAAATTCACGACGATGAAGATAAATTGGCCTTCATCAAAGATCATGCCTCCCTTTCGACGGCCGATTACGTTAAAGCCGTTCTCGGACAGGCCGATTGGTGGGGCGAAGATCTGAATGCTGTTGACGGGCTCACCGCTGCTGTAACGGCCCATATGGACCGTATGGCTGAGGTCGGCGTCAAAGCTCATCTTGCTGAATTGACTGCATAAGGAGATTATGATGAACGTATTTCAGATACACGCTGATGATAATGTAGCCGTCGCTGTCGACGCTGTTGCCAAGGGCAGCAGCGTTACCGTCGGCGGAGCGTCTTTCACCGTCTGTCA